>URSW01000106.1 GCA_900550625.1 uncultured Eubacteriales bacterium | reverse complement strand
GTGTGGGTCGTGCTGACGGGAAGTCCCGTGAGAGACGAGAGAAGCAGGCACAGCGTGGCGGCAAAGTCAGCCGCAAATCCCTGATAAGGCTTGAGCTTGACCATATCCATGCCGACGGATTTGATTATCCTGTATCCGCCGATCGAGGTGCCGAGCCCCATGACGGCGGAGCACATGATCATGAGCCACAGCGGGATCGTGAACATCACGGTGTCGGTATGTCCGCCGGCGAACGATGCGCCGAGGAGAAATATCGCCATGAATTTCTGACCGTCCTGCGCCCCGTGCATGAACGCCATTGCCGCTCCTCCGGCGATCTGCGCGCCCGAGAAGAATTTCTCCGATTTCATACGGTTCCTGTCGCGGAACAGGAGAACGGTAAGCTTTGACGAGAGAAAGCCGAACGCAAAGCCGAGAAGTGTCGAGAGCACGATCCCGAATAGGACCTTTCCCCATTCGGAAGCGTTTATGCCTGAAAAATTGCCGTGTATCGCAACCGCCGCACCCGTTATTCCCGCGATGAGCGCATGGCTTTCGCTTGTCGGGATCCCGAAATACCACGCGGCGACCGCCCAGATGACGATTGCCGACATAGCAGCGCAAAGCGCGATCAGCGATAGGCGCGCATCGTTTCCGAAATCGGCAATGTTGTATATGGTCATGGCGACCGAGGCATTGATCGCGGTCATCACGAGAACTCCGAAGAAGTTGAATATCGCCGCCATGACGATCGCTTTGCGTACACCGATCGCCCGCGTGGAAACGCAGGTTGCGATCGCGTTCGGCGCGTCGGTCCATCCGTTTACGAGGATAACGCCGAGCGTCAGCAGCGCGGATACCGCGAGCATCGGATTTTCGGTGATCATAGTGAGAAAGTCGGTAATCGGCATACACTGCCACCTTTCTTTTTCGTGCATCGGAGCGCATCACGCCGTATTTTGGGCTTTCGGCTTCGATGCGGACAACCATTGCGTATTATATCATAAATCGCCGTTCAACCCGTAAACAAAATGTAAAAAATGAGCACGGTGCAAAATTACGGTATCCGCTTAACCGTACGGCACCGAAATATGTCGCAAAAACACATAAAATGAAGGAAAAAATGCTCCCGTGCGCTTCAAATTTAAAATTCCCCTTTACAAACGAAAATATTTATGATATAATACAACGAAGCAGCGACGTCCGGGTTTGCGGATAAAGGACCGCCGAGCGGTTTTTCACCCGCCGCTTACTCAGACGGACGGTGCAAATATAATTTGAGGTGAAAAAAATGATTACCAAGGAAGAAAAAGCAAGAATTATCGAGCAGTACAAGACTCACGAGGGCGATACCGGATCCCCCGAGGTTCAGATCGCAATCCTTACCCACAGGATCAACACCCTTACCGAGCATCTTAAGACCAACAAGAAGGATCACCACAGCCGCCGCGGTCTTCTCAAGATGGTCGGACACCGCCGCAATCTTCTCGGATATCTTCAGAAGGTTGACATTGAGCGTTACCGCGCGATAATCGAAAAGCTCGGCATAAGAAAGTAAGGGCGGGAAACCGCAGGTGAAATCACGCCGCGGCGGACGGTTCCGTCCGCCGCGGTTTACTTTTAAGATCAGTACAGAACGCAGGGGAGGATTTAGCAATTAAATGTACGCCCGTCCTCCGTGCTCCGAACGGACGCGCATTTAAGTGCTAAATCTCCTTTTGCGAAAAATAAAAACGAAAAGGAAGAACTGTATGTTTGAAAATTACAAGACGTTTAAAACGGACTTTGCCGGACGTCCTCTCGTAGTCGAGACCGGCAAGCTCGCAGGACTTGCAAACGGCTCCTGCCTTGTGCGCTACGGCGACACCGCGATTCTTTGCTGCGCCACCGCTTCCGCACGTCCCCGCGACGGCATCGATTTTCTCCCGCTGTCCGTCGATTTCGAAGAGAGAATGTATGCGGTCGGCCGCATCCCCGGCGGATATCTCAAGCGTGAGGGACGCCCCTCCGAAAAGGCTATCCTCACCTCCCGCGTCATCGACCGCCCGATCCGTCCGCTTTTCCCGAAGGATCTGCGCAACGACGTAAACCTCAACCTCACCGTTATGGCGGTCGATCATGACTGCTCTCCCGAGATCACCGCAATGATCGGTGCGTCCATCGCCCTTTCCATTTCCGATATTCCGTGGAACGGACCTATCGGCGGCGTGTTCATGGGCATGACCGAGGAAGACGGCTTCATCGTGAATCCGACCTCCGAGCAGCGCGAGAGAAGCTGCCTCGAGCTTACCGTTGCGGCTTCCGAGAAGAAGGTCGTCATGATCGAGGCGGGCGCAAAGGAAGTATCCGACGAGGATATGTACGATGCGATCATGCTTGCTCATTCCGAGATAAAGAAGCTTCTCGTATTCATAAACGAGATCATCGCGGCAGTCGGCAAGCCGAAGTTTGAGTATCCTTCATGCGAGGTTGACCACGATCTCTATGAGAAGATCGAGGCGCTTGTCATCGACGATGTCCGCGTCGCGCTCGACACAGACGACAAGAACATCCGCGATGAGAGAATGGCTCCCATCTACGAGAAGGTTTATAACGAGTTTGACGGCGGAGACCCCGCAACCCATGTCATGCTCGATGAGATCCTCTACAAGATCCAGAAGTATGTAGTCCGCCGCTGGCTCCTCGACGACAGAAAGCGCGTTGACGGACGCCGCATGGATCAGATCCGCCCGCTCGCGGCAGAGGTCGGACTTATGAACCGCGTTCACGGAAGCGCGGTATTCACACGCGGTCAGACTCAGGTCATGACCTTCGCAACCCTCGGTACGCTCAGCGACGCTCAGCTTCTTGACGGCATCGGCGAAGAGACCGAGAAGCGTTATATGCACCAGTACAATATGCCCGGCTACTCCGTCGGCGAAGCAAAGAGCACAAGAAGCCCCGGACGCCGCGAGATCGGGCACGGCGCGCTTGCCGAGCGTTCGCTCGTTCCCGTTCTTCCCTCCGTTGAGGAGTTCCCCTATGCGATCCGCCTCGTTTCCGAGGTCGTAAGCTCAAACGGCTCCACCTCGCAGGCATCTGTCTGCGGCTCGACCCTCGCTCTTATGGATGCGGGCGTGCCGATTAAGTCTCCCGTTGCGGGAATTTCCTGCGGACTTATCACCGAGGGAGACCGCTGGATGACGATGATCGACATTCAGGGACTTGAGGACTTCTACGGCGACATGGACTTCAAGGTCGCCGGAACTCACAAGGGAATCACTTCCATTCAGATGGACCTCAAGATCGACGGACTTACTCCCGAGATCATCAAGGAAGCGCTCAGCGTAACTCATAAGGGACGCGACTACATCATCGACGAGGTTCTTCTCCGTGCGATCCCCGAGCCGCGCAAGGAAGTATCCCCCTACGCTCCCAAGATGTCCACGATGAAGATTCCGGTTGAGAAGATCCGTGAGGTTATCGGCTCCGGCGGGAAGGTCATTCAGAAGATTGTTGCGGACACCGGCGCAAAGATCGATATCGAAGAGGACGGTTCAATCTACATTTCGTCCTTCGACAAGAACGCGATCGAGGCTGCACGCACCATCATCGGAGGTATCGTGTTCGAGCCCGAGGTGGGCGCGATCTATGAGGGTCGTGTTACCCGCATAATCCCGATCGGCGCATTCGTCGAGTTCGCCCCCGGCAAGGAGGGAATGGTTCACATCTCCAAGCTCGCGAAGGAGCGCACCGAGAAGGTCGAGGATGTCTGCGAGGTCGGCGACATGATGAGAGTTAAGTACCTCGGCACAGATGAGAGAGGCAGAATAAACCTCTCGAGAAAAGACGCACTTTAAAATTAAACGACACCCCCGTGACGAATGCCGAGACATGCGCACGGGGGCGTATTTCTTAAATCTCGCGTGTATATCGAACGAAGAACAGGAGGCAGGACATGAACTACGACCCGAGAAATCCGGAGCACCGGAACACTGACCGCCGTGATGCAGACCGTCGGGATCCCCGGTACGGCGCGCAGTACGGAGAAAATCCGAACGGCGAAAACGGCGCCGCACCCCGTCCGAGGCGCGGTGGGCGCAATCCGATACGTCGGACGAGACACCGCTCGTGGCACCCGAATATAGCGGTGCTGCTGCTTGTGCTGATATTTGCCGTGATAGTGCTGATCTGCGCGGTCACGCTGAGCGGAAGACGGCACGGAAACACCGATGTGAGTATTCCCGAAAACATTTCGGACGTGACCGCGGCAACCCCTGTCGGCGGCACTGCGCAGAGCTATACGAAGCTTGACGGCTTTACGAAAAAGACGGTGCAGAATGAGGAGATCCACAGGGGAGATCTTATTCTCGTGAACTATCTTTATCCGTACACCTTCCCTGAGGACAACGATATAACGGCTGTCTACGGGAATAAGACGAAGAGCTACAAGGTGAGCAACACCGAAACGCAGATGGCGCTCCATGTGACGAAGGAGTTCAACCGCGTGATGGACGATTTCTTTTCCCGCACCTCCTGCGGAGATATCATGGTGGTCAGCGGATTCCGAAGCTTTGAATCACAGCAGCGCATATACCGCGACCGAGTTGAGACGGAGGGCGCGGAGGAGGCGGCGAAATACGTCGCAACCCCCGGCTACAGTGAGCATCACACGGGACTTGCGATGGACCTCACGGTCTATCTTTCCGACGGAACGAGCCACTATCTCGCGGATTATCCCGCGTGCGATTGGTTTGAGGAGAACGCGGACGACTACGGCTTTGTGCTCCGATACCCGGATGCCAAGGCGGAAATAACGAAGATTTCGTATGAGTCGTGGCATTACCGATACGTCGGAGTGCCCCATGCGCAAATAATGAACGATAAGGAGCTGTGCCTCGAGGAATACACAGATTACCTTAAGGGACTCGCCTACGGGCGCAAATATCTCGTGTACGGTCAGAACGGCACGGTCGAAGAATCGGAGACTTTCCCGGCGGGCGGCACGTTCTCGGCGGTGATATATTACGTTGAAGCAAGCGCCGGAGATACGACGGACGTTCCCGTTCCGGAAAATTCGGAATATGAAATATCCGGAAACAACATCGACGGCTTTATCGTCACCGTGAAGGGATAACAAAAGCGCGGACGGGCGAGTGAGTTTCTCCGTGATATCCGAGCACACCGGATTTTCCGATGCTTGAAGGTGTTTTACCGCACCGCTTATATCGCATGTATCCGCTTTTTTGCGGCGCATTGCGCGCTGACGAAAAAGGCGTGCACCTTTCGAATATAAAAAACACAGCCGCAGGATTTCCTGCGGCTGTGTTTGCCTGATATTTTATTCGCAATACAAGTGCTTATTGTTATGCGTCCGCGTACTTAGCCGGCGCGGGGCGCTGAGTTTCACCCTTCGGGAGCTCGTCGCGCATGGAAGCCCAATCGAGCCATGCCGATTCCTCGAGAGTTCTGCGTATCGAAATATTGGCAAAGTTGAGACCGTCCGTGCCGAGTCCGCAGGAGTCGAGTATCTTTACCATCTTGTTATATCTCTCGTCGAGCACCGCAATGCGCGCGGTGTCGCCCTCGTCGTAAGCCTTGAAGTAGGATGAGAAGCACCCCTCGTAGAGCATGTGGACCATAAGCAATTCGGCATTGCGCTGCTGACGTGCGTTCAGAGCCATTCCGGCTGCCTTTTCGAGAAGCCATACGGAATTATCGAACTGCTCTGCAATAAAGGCGTTGTCATACTGACCTATCGCATTAAGCGTCATGTATCCCCAGCAGTTCCAGCATTGATCCGCGATGTCCTGTGCCTTGTTCAGAGTTCCGTCGAGGTATTCACGGATGTATGCCCAGCCTTCGCCGAAATCCTGCTCGAGGATACTGTCGAGCGTGACGTCGAATTCTTCTTCGGTCATATCGGGATTCCAATTCATCTTGTAGATGATATCCGTCATGACATACTGCAAGCCGAGTCCTTTAGTTTCCGCTTCAACGAAAAGTCCGCGCACTCCGCATTCCTTGAAGAACATGATATCGTCATACACAACGTCGAGCATCGTATACGCCTGCACATGGGTGTCGAGAGAGTAGTACCATATAACGATGTTGTCGGAAAGAGCGCACCAACCGCGAACCCAGTCGGCAAAATTGTCGTTGTTTATGATCGGCAGGTCGGTAACCGCATAGAGATCTCCTCTTTCGTTGCAGTCTTTC
>URSW01000105.1 GCA_900550625.1 uncultured Eubacteriales bacterium | reverse complement strand
AGACCCTCTGGCGCTCGCCTCCCGAAAGATCCTTGTAGCCGAAGCCGATCCTCGTCGAATACGCATCCGGAAGCTTCATTATGAAATCGTGCGCTCCCGCGATCTTCGACGCGGCGATCACCTCTTCGACCGACGCTTCGGGGCGCGCGTACCGTATGTTATCGAGTATCGTTCCCATAAAGAGGAACGTCTCCTGCGACACTATCGATATGTTCTCGCGGAGCACCGAAAACGGAAGATCCTTTATATTCACGCCGTCGATCAGTATCTCCCCGGCGCTGACATCGTACAGGCGGATCAGCAGGTTCGCAAGCGTCGATTTTCCCGAGCCGGTGTGACCGACGATGCCGATCACGTTGCCCGCCTCGATGTCGAAGCTGATCCCGTCGATGACCTTTCTGTTCTTGACGTAGGAAAACTCAACGTCCCTGAACGTGACTCTGCCGCGTATCTCGTCGGGCACGACCGGGTGATCGGATTCAACGACGTCCGGCACGGCATCCGCGACCTCGAACAGGCGGACGCAGGCGTTCACGCAGTCGCTGAACCAATACGTTATGTCGATGAAGAAGTACATCGGACCGTAGATCATGTTCATATAGGCGGTGAAGCTGACGAGCATACCGTATGTCATCTTTCCGCGTATGACCATCCATCCGCCGAAGCCGAGCACAAGCACGTTGCCGAGATAGAGGATGAAATCCGCGAACGGAAACGCCGTATTCTCGAAATCGGCGAGCTTCTTTTCGTTCTCGGCGAGGCGGCGCGCCGTTCTGCCGAAGCGCTTTATTTCGTTTTTCTCCCTCGAGAACGCCTTGACCACGCGCATTCCGCCGAGGATATCGCCGAGCGCCGAGTTCATCGAGCGCGAGCTTGAATAACGTTTTGCATGAAGATTGCCGAGACGTTTGAAAACGAATCTGACCGTCACGACGAAAAACGGAAGCGTTACAAGAGATATGAAGGCAAGCAGCGGATTGAAGATGAACATGATGACCGCAAGGACCGCGATCTGCACCACGTTCATGAGGAAGTACGGAACTCCGTCGCAGAAGAACGTGTAGATCGTCTGCGCGTCGCCGTTTACCTGACTCATAAGTCCGCCGGTCTGGCGTCCCGTGAAAAATCCGAGGGACAGGCGCTGTATCGCTCCGAATATCGTCTGTCTGAGGTCGTAGGTCATCATTGCGGCGATCTTCGACGTCAGCACACTGTTCACCACATCAAACAGCGCCGAAAACGCGCGCACGCTCACCACGAGGGCTATGACAAGTCCGATCTGACCGTAGAACGATCCGTCTGCCTCGAGCACCTCGTCGTAGAAGAATGCGGAGCTGATATACGGCGAGATAACGCCGAGCACGCTTATCACGAAAAGACAGGCGAACGAAAGTGCGATCTTCGACTTGTATTTGAAAAGGAACACGGACAGGCGGCGCATCAGCTTTCCCTTGTCCGTACAGTGCGGGCAGATCTTCAATTCGGGATCGGGATAGCGCGCACCGCACTTCGGGCAGAAGAGACGCTCCGCCGAATCCTCCTCGTCAAGCTCGACCCGCTCGCCCTTTTTCACCTTGACGATATACTTTGCGAACATCTCCGCCTGAAACTTCGAAGTGTTAGTAAAGACGGCAATCAGCACCTGCCCCTCCGCCTTCTTTGAGAATGCGGTGAGCCTGCCCGACGAGATAAGCTCTTCGACCGCAAAATCCTCGAGATCGCAGAGATCGTACCGCTCAAACGAAAGCACGGTAAACTCCGCGTCGATCCTCCGCGCCGTCGGCGAGGTAAGAAGGCGCGTCTCGCGCCGGGTGAGCACGGTGATCCCCGACACGGCAAAAAGCTCCTTCGCAGTGGCGATAAGGAAGCAGTCGCAGTGTGCGCCGTCCTTGTTCATATCGCATTTTGCAAGAAGCTCGGCATCGCCGAAATCCGTGCCGTTCTCCCCGAGTATATCGGTGAGGGCTGTCGGATAGCTGTCAAGTGCGACCATTTCGTATCACTTCCTTCCGTGAAAAAATAAGTGCGGAAAAAGTTTCCCCGTCCCATGACCCCGGTGGAGCTTTTCCGCACGGCAAACCCGATAATTTCCCGCCGTCGGCAGACAGCGGGCGCGATACTGCACGTTTTCCGATGCGCGGTATCATTTTAAGTATAACCGAATTTTTACCTCTTGTAAAGAGTTTTTCGGCAAAAGGTCGTTTTTTTCCGCCAAAAGGTCGCAAAATACTCAAATCATGCGGCACGGCGGCACAAAAAACAGTGCCGTATGACAAATTTCCGTAAAACGCGGCGTGACTCCGTGCGGCACTGTCCTTTCCGCATCAGCCGATTTGCCGACTGCTCAAAAAGGCTGCTGCAAGCTCTCGCCTGCAGCAGCCTCATTCGGATATTCGTTTTTTAGGGTTCGGTCAAGCCTCGTTGCCGTCCGCCGCTTCCTCTTCGGCAAGATTTGCCTTTTCCTCCGCGGCTCTCGCAAGCTCCGTATCATACGCCTTCAGAACGGCTTCCTCAAGCGAAGCCCGGAAGGGAGCATTTATCGGATGAACGATGTCCCTGTACGTTCCGTCCGGATTTTTACGGCTCGGCATTACGATAAAGAATTTGTCCCGTGCGTTTATGACCTTTATGTCATGCACCGCAAGCTGGCTGTCGAAAGTAACCGATACGATCGCCTTCATGGGACCTTCGTCAAAAAGCTTTCTGATCTTGATATCCGTGATTTCCATAGTCTGTCCTTCCTTTCTTTACATCAAAGTGTACAATTATCGGACCGTAAATTCATTATACAGCGTCTTTATGAAAAAAATACAATCTAAATGGAAGATTTTTTTGAATTCTTTGAATTGGGTATTTATTTTTTTTGAATTTTGTGTATAATATAAAATGTATATACGAAACGCAGGATATTTTTTGAGGATTTTGCAAGGAGAAGTTTCCCGATGTCATTGCCGAATACGCACTACGGTACAGAATACATAAGCTCCCTTCTCGACGGAAAGAAGAAGATCTTCTTCGCCGGGATCGGCGGAGTGAGCATGTGCTCGCTCGCCCATATAACCCATCTGCGCGGTCATGAGGTCTGCGGATACGACCGCACGCCCTCCAAATCCACCAAGGCTCTCGAGGACGAGGGCATCGCCGTATACTATGAAAGCGACGCGGATCACATGAAGGATGTCGATCTGCTCGTCTACACCGTGGCGATTCCCGCCGACAACGAGGAATACGCCTACGCCGGGGAAAATTCCGTCCCCTGCGTATCTCGCGCGGACTATCTCGGATACCTCATGAGCGGATACGAGAAGCGCATCGGGGTCTCCGGAATGCACGGAAAGAGCACAACCACGTCGATGCTCTCCCACATATTTTCTACCGCCGGGCTCGATCCGACGGTGAGCTGCGGCGCGGTCATGCTCGATGAAGGCAACGCCTACAGGATCGGCGGAAACGAATTCTTCATCTTCGAGGCATGCGAGTACATGGACTCCTTTCTCGATTTCTATCCCACGACCGCGATCGTTTTGAATATAGAAATGGATCACGTCGATTACTTCAAGTCCATGGCGCAGATCGAAACATCCTTCGGCAAATTCGTCCGCCGATGCGGTGCTGACGGAACGGCGGTCGTCAATGCCGGCGATGCGAACGTCATGCGCGCCGTCACAGGATTTGAGGGACATACGGTCACCTTCGGATCGGACTGCACAGAGGCGGATTACAGCGCGTCGGACGTCTCCTTCCGGCGCGGCTGCGCGCACTTCACCGTGTCGCTCCGCGGACACCGCCTCTGCGAGATCGCGCTTTCCGTTCCGGGAGCGCACCTCATCGACGACTCCCTTGCCGCGTTCGCCGCGGCTCATGTGAACGGCGTCAACATCGACAACATAAAGAACGCTCTCGAAAGCTTCACGGGCGCGGCGCGGCGCATGGAAAAGTGCGGCTCGACCCCCGCGGGAGCCGACGTGTTCAGCGATTACGCCCATCATCCGACAGAGATCGCCGCAACTCTCGCCGCCGCGCGCGAAATGGGGTACAACCGCGTATTCTGCGTATTCCAGCCTCATACAT
Organism: uncultured Eubacteriales bacterium; assembly: GCA_900550625.1. Classification (GTDB taxonomy): domain Bacteria; phylum Bacillota; class Clostridia; order Oscillospirales; family CAG-272; genus UMGS1312. Next base: position 2,166 of record URSW01000105.1, on the reverse strand, counting down.
ACTCGAGAACGGCGGAGCTTTTCGATGCTTTCGGCAAGGCTCTCGCCGAGGGCGGCTGTGCGGAGATCGTGCTTGCCGACATCTATTCGGCAAGAGAGACCGATTCGCTCGGCGTAAGCTCTTCCATGCTCGAGGAGAGGCTCAAGAAGCTCGGTGCGCGCGCGTCCTACATTCCGGACTTCGGAGACATGGCGGATTACCTGCTTGCGAAATGCACGGACGGCGACATGATAATCATAATGGGAGCCGGAGACATATCCTCCGCGGTGCGGCTTCTCCTACAGTAAAGCAGTTCCTTTTAAGGCTTGACAACATGGGTATTTCGGCAAAAATTTACTATTAATATTTGTCACTTATGACGGATTATTATTGACAAGCGTATTTTCAACTGTTATAATATAAATACCGAAATCGGGAGCACAAAGGCGGATACGGCTGTTTTGAAGCATAATACCGTCCTGTCTTTCGCCGCACCGAGAAAGGAATCAATCTCCGCAGCATAACTCATTAAGGCGGAGAGCATGTTTTTCACGGTTCGCTAATCCGCAAGGATTATAAATAAAAACACAGAGAGGTAAAACAATGAAAAAACTTATTGCTGTTTTTCTTGCTTTGATGACCCTCGTGTGCGCAGCATCACTTACTTCTTTTGCTGCGGACGGCGAGGAGCTGAAGAGCCCCAACCCCGTTCCCGGAAGAGCTAATCCCACCGGAAACATACTTGAGTTCGACGATCTCACCGGTGCGGCTCCCAAGGGCGCGTCCGGATACTCCGGAATCAACTCCGATCTTTTCAAAGTTGACCCGGTCGATGAAAATGACGGTTGGACCATGGTATTCGATGCCATGGTAACCAAGCACGAGCCCGGCAACAACGGGCAGCTTGCTCAATTCATCTTCAGCCCCGATTCGGGAACTCACCAGATGGGCTACTGCTTCTCGAGAAAGCACGTTGCATTTGAGGTTTCCTTCGCAGCATGGCCGACCTACTCGCCTTCCCTTGTAACCGGTTACAAAGTTTTCGCTTCCACCCAATACGATCTCCAGAAGGGCACCTGGGCACGCTATGCCGTACAGATGCGCGGATGTACATTCTCCGTATGGATGAACGGTGAAAAGATGGTTGAGTATGAGTTCACCGATGACGATCTTCTCGACGAAGGAAGAGAAGAGGTCCGCATGCACTTCATCCTCTTCTATCCCACCAACCTGACCATGTATCTCGACAATATCGTCGCCGCGGCTCCCGACTTTGACGTTGCAACCGAAACCGGTACGATCTACAACGTTCTCACCTTCGACGGCGACGCGGAAAATGTTCCCGCCGCTACTAAGATCGGTAAAGAACCCGAGGAGGGCGAAGAGGATACCCGCCCCGTATATTCCATATACGAAGAAGCAGAAGCTGCTCAGGGTAAGGACAGACCCCGCACGGTTTATGTTGACAAGGACAACAACCCCTTCGTTTACGAAAACATTCTGAACAGCGAAACCGGCGAGTATGAAAGTCAGCTCGTTCCGTTTGACAAATCCGTAGAGATCGTTCCCGCTTACTGTGTAGTCACGAAGAGTGACAATTGGTCGTTTCCCGGCGGCACCGGAGCTTACGAAATAATAAAGCTTGAGCATGAAATCCTTCTCGGAGACGGCACGAACGACGGCAAGGTCAACATGAGTGATATCATCATGGCTATCCGCTCAAGTCTCAGCTACAAGATCGATACTCTCGTAAACGTCGATGCGCTCGACGTAAACCGCGACGGCAAGGTTGACACCCGAGATATCATCATTCTTGTCCGCTATGCAAACAACTACACCCAGAACGTTCCGGTAGGACAGCCCATATCCCCCCTCACCGCATAAATCAGCCGCGTGCATTTTTCAGGGAAAGTTTACTTCTTCCGAGCTTCCCGACAAATAATTAAAGAAAGGCAAAGCATTTTCAAATGAAGAAAATCATTTCCGTAATTCTTGCCCTGATCACCGCCGCTTCCCTCGCATCGTTCGGAGTCCTCGCAAGCGATTCCGCAGAGGGAATTCTCGGCGACGGAAACCGCGACGGCAAGATCAACGTAAAGGATATCGTCATCGCAATCCGCGCCGCAATCGGTCAGACAATGGACAACATCGATCTCGATGCGCTCGACGTAAACCGCGACGGCAGCG
>URSW01000104.1 GCA_900550625.1 uncultured Eubacteriales bacterium | reverse complement strand
CCGGCGGCGAGCCGACGCTCCACTCGGAGTTCGAAAAGATCGCAGCTCTTCCGTCGCGCTATCCGCAGCTTTCGTTCGGGGTCACTACGAACGGAACCACCGCCGCCGCAAGATCGGTACTCGCACCGGCGATAAAGTCGCAGAAGAACATGACGCTGCAGATAAGCCTCGACGGCTCAAGCGAGGAGACGAACGCGCTCACGCGCGGACGCGGGAATTTTGAAAAGGCAGTCGAATTCGCGCGTTCGGTATCAGATTCGCCCGCCGAAAAGCGGCTGAAGATGGTCGTGTCGAGGGGCAACCTCGCGGATGTCGAAAAATTCTACCGTCTTGCTCTCTCGCTCGGCTTCACACCGGAATTCGCGTTTATCTTCCGCTCCGGGAACGGCGAATGCGAATGGGACGAAAAGACGCTCACCCCGCTTGAAAAGCTGAAGGTGATGAAAACGGTGCAGCGTCTCAACGAAGAGAGCGGCGCAAACGCGCAGCTTCCGCTGTGCTCGCTCGGATGTCCGCTGTCGCTCGACGATTCCGAGCTGTCGCTCTGCGTAAAGACCGACGGCTCGATTCAGCCCTGTCAGGGGCTGTACGACGGTAAATTCACCGTGGCAAACGCGCTTTCCTTCGACGAGACGGAATTCGCGGAGGAAATGCGCCGGGTGCGCGGCATCGCCAAAGCCCGCGCCGAAAGCGATTATTCCTGCGGGCGCTGCATCCTGCGCGAGAAGTGCGGCAAGGGCTGCATGGCGAACGCGGATCAGCTCACGGGAGACCCGCTCGCCGACGACGGCGGATGCGAATTCCGCAAAATGGAGATCGTAACGCTCAGCTTCGGCAAGCTGATTCGGGAGGAATTATGACAAAAGAAAACAAGAAAAAGATATTCGGACTGCTCAGCGAGGTCACCGGACACACCGCCGAGCTTCTCGCCGCGCTCCACGGCGACACGCCGCTCAAGGATTTCGGGCTGACCTCGATCGCCTTCATTCAGTTCGTCGTCGCGCTCGAGGATGAATTCGGCATAGAGGTGCTCGACAGCGACCTCGATTTCGGGAAATTTTCCACCGTCAACGCGCTGTTCGGGACGCTTGAAAAGTACTTCTCGAAAAACACACTCAAAAAGGTGCTCGTCTGCGACTGCGACAACGTGCTGTGGCGCGGCATCTCCGGGGAGGAGCCGACCGTAATCGACGCGGCGGCGGACGCGGTGCAGAACGAGCTGCTCAGGCTGTACAACGCAGGCGTGCTGCTCTGCATTTGCAGCCGGAATCAGCCGGGGAACATCTCCGCCGCGTTCCGTCAGCCCGGCATGACACTGAAGAGAGAGCACATCCTGATCTCAAAGATGAGCGGAAACGATAAGCCGAGCGCCCTGCGCGAGATCGCCGCCGAACTCAACCTCTCGCCCGACAGCTTTGTATTTGTCGATGACAGCGACTATGAGATCGGACTCGTCTCCGCGCTCATCCCCGAGATCACGGTGATCCGCGCCGATGAGGACGATCCGGAGCTCTGCGCAAAGATCGACTCATGCTTTGAAGGCGCAGACTCCGACATCGACCGCACAAAGCAGTACCGCGATCAGAAGGAACGCGAAAAGGAAAAACTCCGCTGCAAAAGCGTCGAGGAATATAACAACTCCCTCGAAAGCCGCGTCGAAACTTCGCTCTGCTCCGAGGAGGACGCGCCGCGCGTCGCGGAGCTCTCGCAGAGAACGAATCAGTTCAATCTCTCCGGCGCGCGCTATACGGAGGACGATGTACGCCGCTTCATCGCTTCCGACGAATACCGCGTCCTCTCGCTGCGCGCATCCGATAAGTACGGCGATATGGGCATCGTCGGTGCGGCGGTCGTCCGCCTTGCGGATTCTCCCGTGATCGAGGGGTTTTTCATCTCGTGCCGCGTTTTCGGGCGCGGATTTGAGAATCTGCTTCTCGACGAGGTAAAGCGCGTCTCACCGAACGCGGGCGGAACATACCGCCGCACCGACAAGAACGCACAATTCGAAAATTTCTACACGGAAAACGGGGTGACGGTGCATGACTGATCCCGCGCCGCGCCCCGGGCGCAGTGATGTGCGGCGGGATTTCGCCGATCCCGGGCGTATATTCCGCGCGATCCGCGATGCCGATGCGGGGATCGAGCCTGCCGCGGACATAGCGGAATTTCTCTACCGGAACAACTGCCGCCGCCTGCTGTCGAATATCGACGTCCCGGCGGAGCTTGAGAAACGCATCCGAACGGACGATATCGTCAACCGCATCGCCGTCGGCGAGCGCTTTGCCTCATGCCGCGAGGTCTTTCGCCGATTTGAAGAAAGCAAAATCCCGTTCGCCGTGATAAAGGGAGCAGTCCTTTCGCAAGCCGCATACGGCGATCCCTTCACGCGCCGCTCCGGCGATATAGATATCCTCATCGGAAAGGACGACGCGCCGCGCGTAAAAGAGATCCTTCTCGGATGCGGATTCGTTCAGGGCAAGGTCGAGGACGGAGCGCTGCGTGAATTCACACGGCGCGAGATAATCTTTCAGTCCGCAATGACGCACCAGCTTCCGCCGTTCACGAAAAAGACGCGCAACCCCTTCTGCCCGTTCGTTCAGATCGACGTGAACACGGACATCTTCTGGGGAGAGAGCGAGCGCACATGCGATATGAACGCCTTTCTTTCGGATACCGTGAAATGCACGGTCTGCGGCGCGGAGACGAGAAAGCTCTCCCCCGTCGGCGAATTTATCTCGATGTGCCTGCATCACTACAAGGACGCAAATTCGCTTTACCTTCTTTCGCAGCGCCCGACCCCGCTCAGCCACTTCTGCGACGTGCTTTACTATATCCGCGCCGGGCATCTGCCGCTGCGCCCTCTCACGGAAAATGCCGCCGGGCTCGGCGCGGCATCCTACGTTCATTACTGCCTGTACTATACCTATATGATTTTCGGCGACAGCGCCGTCGGGCGGTATCTCAAAGCCTTCGACCGGATAAAGGGCGAGGACCTCACGGGATATTACGGACTCACGTCGGCACAGCGGCGCGCGTGGACCGTGCCGCTTGAAGAGCGAATGACCGATCGCGGCTTTTCGAAAAAGTTTTTCGCTTCTCTCTCCGAAAGCGAGAAGGAGAAGGTGCGGACCAATCTGAAATATATGTAAAAGAAAAGGGCTTTCGTGCGTGCGAAAGCCCTTTTCGGAATAAATAACGCGATTACCGTGCCGACGGACGCGGCAAAAGCGCGGAATCCGACAAAAAAGGAGGATCGATCGATCCTCCTTTGAATTAAGCATTATACTTCCGTTTTTTCGCCGTGTTCACCAATTTTATTACAGCCGCCGCCAAAAAAGCCGCGCTCATAACGGTGAGATACAGCTTGAACTGCACATCCGTGATCCGTATCGAAACGATCGATTCGGTCGGACTTCCCGGCAGGCTCATAACGAACAGAATGAGAGCGGCTATCTCCATAACCGCGCCGAGCAATGCCGGAATCATCGCGTGCCAATCGCTCCGCTTCGACGCGCCGCCGAAGCGCTTCTGCTCCGATGCCTTCAGTATCACGGCGATCACGAAAACGATCGCCGTCAGTGCGCCGTACACCGAAACCGCGACGGTCGAATATCTCGCAAATACCGTGGGCGCGCGCAGAGAAAACGGCACAAAGACCGCCGCCAGCGCAAGTCCCGCCGCCGCAAAAGTGTCGGAGCGGCTCAGTCTTTCGCCGTCTCTCGCCGCCTCCGCGATCCTGAGCACTCCCGCGATCACGAAGGAAAGCGCCGCAGCCGCGACATACACGCCGAGCGCTATGTAAGACGAATTCTTATCAGGGAAAAGCGCATTCGTAAAGTTTACCGCCAGGATAAAGTACATCATGAAAATCGCCGTCATTATAAGTCCCGCAACGGTAAATATTTTTGATTTCATAAAGACCTCCGAAAATTTATTTTCGCCGACCGCAGTCGGCATGTATTTAAATTGTCCGCACGCGCATTCTGCATCGCATCAAAATGCGCTCCCGGTGCGCCAAAGCAGTACGATTCCGCAATCGGCACAGCACATCCGCAAAATGCCGAAAACCCTTCTCATAAAGCGCCTCCTTTCGAATCAAAGCGCATTTTTTCGCGCGTCGGCAGTCGGTTTCTACATATAAAACCTTACTTCTGCCTTAGTTTAGCACATTATTCTCGCCGTGTCAACATTTTCTTTTACTTTTCCTAAAGCAAAAAAGCGCATCATATGTAAATATAACGTGAACGACTGTCCCGATTTCCGCGCCCTCTCGCCCGACGGATAAAAACTTTTTAAAAATTTTTTCGTTTTCGTGCAACCAAACCGAAAAAATGCCGTCTTTATAGGTGAAAGGGAAAACACCTCATACACCGCGGACGAAAATCCCCGCCGCAGCTTCGGCGGGCACTGCCCGCCGGCAAAGTTGAGGTTTCGCACTTGCTAACTCTATCGATCCCGCCTCCCGCAATACATAATTCAAAATCGGCGGCGGCAGCCCCGCCCGGAAAGGAAAGGCTTCGGAAAAGGAGCCGCACACATGAAATGAACAGGAAAATAAAGAAACGCATACTCCTCGCATTGGAGATCATCTTCACCGCGATCTGCATTTCGGCAGCGCTCGTTTCGTGCCGCAATGCCGCAGTGCCGGCAAATCGCAGAACCGAAGCCGCGGTGACCACCGTCGTCGCCGGTGCCGAAACGCCCGACAACGAACCGTCGGAGCGGAACAAATCCGAAAATCATACAGTCCCGGCAGGCGCATACGGCGGCGCCGGACGCATACGCAGCGCCGACGCGGATGAAAACGCGATCCGCGCCGCATCCCCCTCCTCCGGCAACGCATGAACCGCAAGGGTCGCGCACCGCATTCACCACGCCGCAATGCACAATCCGATGTGCCGCGCATTACGATGTGCCGCGCAATCCGATTCGACGTTTTAAATCCCCGTGCAGCCGAAGATCGAAGCTGCTTCGACAATCCGAAAAATGATATCTCAACCGAAACTGCGGAGGTCAAAATGAACACACTTTCAACGAAAAACACACGGCGAATATTCGCCGCACTGCTCAGCGCCGCCTGTCTGCTCCCGACCCTTGCATCATGCGGTGCAAAGCAGAATCCTGCCTCGCCGGAAGCGCAGGCGAAAAACGCCGTCCAAACGGGGTATTCGACGGATTACCCGACCGACCCCGCAATGTTCCCGCGGGATATGCCCGGCGAGCCGAACGGAACGGAGCCGTCGCGACCGCCCGTGCCGTATGACGACACCGTGAGGAATAAAGCATATCTGCGCATTCCGCGCGACGTTGTCGGACTGCTCGATTGGGGCAGCCTCACCGAATACGAGCTGCAGGCCGTACTTCCGCTCATCTGCCGACCGTCTGAGCTTCCCGACCGGAGCGCCCTTTCCGACGAGGAGTACTACACGGCGCTGACCGAAGCCGCCGTCCGCGCATTCATCAAAAAAACCGGAATGCCGACGCGCAAATACCGCGACATATATTATAATGTATGGATCTACAGCAGCCCGATCTGCCTCGGCGAGGAGCCGGACGCCGTCGAGCGCTTCCGCAGATGCACGGATTGGAACATCATGCCGATCCTGCGGGAGTTCCGCGATATGCTCCTTGACTATCTGAAAAATTCCGACAGCAAGGAGCGCGCCGCACTGTACGACAGGATAAATTCGACCGTCTACAAGAAATGGAGCCCGATGGACGAAGCGGAAGCGCTCATCGATCGGGTGGGTGCCGATGAATGGAACGCCGCACTCGAAAGGGCGCGGACATATGTTAAGGAAAACGAAGCCTTCCTCAAAAACAGATACGCGGACGCCGAGGGCGGATACGACTATTGGTGGACCGAGGCGCACCATCAGGCATCGCTTCAGCAGTTCACCGTCGCCGGAATCGTGCGCGACGCGGGCATCACGCGCGAGGAGCTTGAAGGGCTGCTCGAAAAGTTCATCTTCCCCCGATACGGCGAGGGCTGCCCGACGCGCGTCGAATCGATTGCGATAGACCTCGACGGTCTTTACGAAAATCTTGATCACTATGCCGATCTCCTCGGCGCGTCGGGATACGCATATCCCTTCCTCGTCGATTTGCTCTATATCGGCGATGAGCTGATGACATACGCTCCGCCCGATGAAGTACAGTCGGAGATCGCCGAGCAGTCGATACGCGGATTCATGAAGCGTTGGTAAGCGCATGATATAAAGCCTCGGCGAAAAAGCACCGGAGATCGGTGCTTTTTCGTTCT
>URSW01000103.1 GCA_900550625.1 uncultured Eubacteriales bacterium | reverse complement strand
ATTATTCATCATAAACTTCCACCGCCCTTTCGCTGCTTTGGTCATATCCAAAGTTCTTTATGCCTGACTTATTTCCAAAAGTCTTATAGTTGTTCAAAATACAGCCTAACAGCTTAGCATTGGAATCATTTACTAAGTTAATACTGTATTCAATATCTTTCTCATATGAGTAGTCATATCTGACTACAATAGATACAAAGTCAACCACATCACACAACGCCTCTGCATCAGATACCATTGCCATAGGTGGTGTATCCAATATAACATAGTCTGCCATCTTGCTACACTTACGCACAAGGTCTTTCATGGCTCCGGACTTTACATATTCATGGGTGCTTGAGTGTCCTTTGGTAGGCATTATAATATCAAGACCTAACTTTTCCTCATGGTATAAAACCTCATCCAGACCACAGTCACCCTGCAATAACTTAATCACATCCACAACATTGTCCTTAGGAATGTCCAGCATCTTGCAAATAGCAGGCTTTCTCATATCTGCATCGATAATAATAACCTTCTTTCCATCCCTTGCAAAGGAAAGGGCAAGATTAAGAGCTACCGTGGATTTTCCTTCATTTTCACCGACGCCCGCCACAAGAAACACCTTCAAGCCGTGAGCTGCATTTTCATGGTCAAGCTGTGAACATATCTTGCTTATCTGCTCGGTATACGCAAAGCTCGTCGTCGGATTGAACACCTGAAGTCCCTGCTTCGAGCGTGAAAACAGTCCGCTTACTCCGCACTTCTTTTTTTCATGTCCGACCGATGCTATTATCGGGGAATCGAGGAGTCCGCGCGCACCCGCCTTCGTCTGAACGGTCTCGCGTTTCACGGACATCCGGCAAAGAAGGAGCACCGTGACTCCCGCCCCCAGCGCCGCCGCGATAAGGCACAGGCGCTTTTCGTTAAGAGTGTTTACGGGAGACGAGGATATCTGCGGATTCCTTATTATCTGCACGACGGAGCTGTCGGATATATAATCGGACAGCGAAGGAAAAATCTCCGCAAGAGAGGTGAGCGCAACATACGCCTTTTTGGGAGACACATCCTCGGCGCTTACCGAAATGAAGTTGCTCTCCGGTACAAGCGACGCCGATATCTTTCCCGAAAAATCCGCAAGGTCGGGCGAGCTCTTACGAAGATTATCCGTTATCACATCGGTTTCGATCAGCTCGGCGACGACAGCCGCCACTTCCTTCGCCGACGTAATATTGGCGTTTGAATATACGCTTCCCTTTTTAGCCGTCACGGCATAAGTCATGGAGGCTCTGTATACGGGGGTGCGGAAATTTTCGATATATACCGCGGTCGCCATCGAAAAGATTAGCGCGACGGCGATCACCATCCAAAAATTCCTCGCAAGCATTCTGAGAATGCAGACAGGTGAAATATATGAGAGATTCATCTTTTCCGAATTCATCTTTACCCTCCGCGCTTACTTTACTGCCACCGCGAGCGCGGTCGTTCCGGTTACGCCGGAATCGGTATAAGTGTATATTACCCTGTAATTCCCGGGCACGGAGGTGTCAACGTCGCTTTGACATGTTACCTTTGACATATCGGCAAGCGCGCCGGACGGCAAGGTAACCGACGATATATACGACAGCGGATCAAACACGCTGTCACGCTCCGCATAGACGAGCGCCGACGAAAGGGTGATCGCGGGACGGTCTTTTCCGCTCTCACTTATCACCACCGGAAGCTCAAGCTCCGCGGTGTCTCCCATGCTGTTTGTCACCTGTACGGTTATGGTGTAAACACCGGTATTCACGGATGAAAGATCGAGAGCCGAAACTCTTATCGACGAGGTTATATCCCCGTCAACCGTATCTTCCGCCCGAAGGCGGTCCTTTATCGAGACAGTCTGACCGACATCAAACAAAAGCGGAGCGTCGAGAGTAAAATACGGCTTTTTATAATCCGTATATTTGACAAGCCGCGTCATCCTTGCCATATTGTTGTCGCTGTCAAAGACCATATATGTGATCTTCGCGGTATTGTCCGAAATCAGTTTGGATATTCCGCCGATAACTATGCCCGATGTGAGATCCCCGTCCTGGTTGTCATAAGCACTTACTCCGCGCAGAAGGACGTCGTCGCCGTCGGAAACACTGACCGTGACGGTATCGGTATCGCACTTGAGAATCGGGGGGTCGTTTTTCCCGGAATGGTTATTTATATATCTTGTCGCAATAAACACAGCCGAAACTACCGCAAGCAGCAAAGCGACCGTTATCTTTAACTTTCTCATTGAGACTCCTGATTCATGTTCTCATGTTTCGGGAATGCCGGCTTTTGATCTTCCGATTTATATGCCGGCGGAATTATACGTCGGCACGGTTTCCTTTATCAGAGAGCGCAGTTTCTGCGCATCTCCCTCTTCGAAGCTTCCGAGAAGCTCCAGATGGCGTTTAAACGTCTCCTCGTCGAAATCAAGCTTTCTTCCTATATAAATGAGGTTATTCTGCGTTTTACGCATCCCCTCTTCGTCCATAAGTATTTCTTCAAAAAGCTTTTCTCCGGGGCGAAGTCCTGTATAGACGATCTTTATATCGACATCCGGTTCGAATCCCGAAAGGCGTATCATGTTTTTCGCAAGATCGTTTATCCGCACGGGCTTTCCCATATCAAGCACGAATATCTCTCCGCCGTTTGCGTATGCCCCCGCTTGAAGAACAAGGGATACTGCCTCCGGGATCGTCATAAAGTATCTGTTTATATCCGGGTGCGTGACCGTGACCGGACCGCCCTCTTTTATCTGTCGGCGGAACAGCGGTATCACGCTGCCGTTGCTGCCGAGTACGTTTCCGAAACGCACGGCGGCAAAGCTTGTACGGCTTTTTTCGTCCATCATCTGAACGATCATTTCGCAAATACGCTTTGTCGCGCCCATCACATTAGTCGGATTCACCGCCTTATCCGAAGAAATCAGGATAAAGCGTCCGACTCCCGCCGCCGAAGCTGCGCGCGCCGTGTTAAGCGTACCGAAAACGTTGTTCTTCACAGCCTCGAGCGGGCTTTCCTCCATCAGCGGAACATGCTTGTGCGCCGCCGCGTGATATACGATATCCGGCTTGTACTCGTTCATTACGCTCTCGATCCTTGCGTAATCGCGCACCGAGCCGATAAGAACCTCGAGCGGCAGCTCGGGACGCTTTGCTATAAGCTCCTGCTGTATTGCATATGCGTTGTTTTCGTATATATCGAACAGCACAAGCTTTTTCGGTGAGTGCGCCGCCAGCTGCCGTGCAAGCTCACTTCCTATGCTGCCGACACCGGTAACAAGCACCGTTTTGCCCTTCACATATTCGGCTATCATATCGATATCGACGCGGACAACCTCTCGTTCCAAAAGATCTTCAATATCGACGTCGCGGATCTGCTTTATGCTGACCTCGCCGTTTGCGATCTGATAAAGCCCGGGAAGCTGCTTGATCTTGCAGCTTGTATGCGAGCATATCTCGACGATCTCTCTTTTCGACTCATGCGATATCGACGGTATCGCAATGATTATTTCCTCAACGCCGTACTTCTCGGCAGCCTTCACGATCTTATCACGTCCGCCGACGATCGGAACGCCGAACATACGTCTGTCCTGCTTTGAACGGTCATCGTCGATTATGCAGACAACTCGGTTTGACGAATGGTCGCTGTTCTGAAATTCGCGTATAACCTGCGCGCCTGCATCTCCGGCTCCAATAAGCATCGTTTTCTTGCGTGATGCACGTCTTACGGCTGAGGTCTCGCGTCTGATGAAGCGATACGAAAAGCGCAAAGCCGCGGTAAAAAAGCACAGAAGGAATATATATATCACGGGAAAACTTCTCGGAATTCCGAGATTCAGTATTTTCATGAGGCAGAACTGAAGCACTCCGGAGAGTGCCGACGCCGACGCAATCCGCTGGAATTCATATATTCCCGCAAATTCCCACAGGCTGTTGTAAAGCCCGAAAAGCATGAACAAAACGAACGTCAGGACAGTATTAAACGGTGCACATTTCAGCAGAGAGATCACAAATCCGGATTCTTCAAGAGCGACAAGATCGAATTCAAGGCGTATAAACAATGCAAGAAAAGAAGAAAGATTGATAAATATAATATCAAAGAGTACAAGAAAAATCCTGCGTACAAGCTTTGCGTAATTTATTTTATCAAACGTCTTTTCCATGGCCGGACAGTGATCCTTTCATCTTAAAAATAGTATCGCGCAAACGGTAAAGTTTTTTGTCATTCGGTCCCGTTTTTTCGGAATATCTGCGCAACCCCGCCCCCATCAGTCTCTGCGGCGGCTTCCCGCAATGGCTATAAGTCTGAGAAGCTGCACAAGCGATACCGCAAGCGCCGCCACATAGGTAAGCGCCGCCGCGGTCAAAACTTTTTTCGCCCCGTCGGTCTCTTCGGGTGTAAGAAGCGATCCTTCTATCGCTGTGACCGCGCGGCGGCTTGCATTTATCTCCGCAGGAAGCGTGACAAGCTGAAACAGTGCACAGAGTGAAAAGCATATTATGCCCGCATAAGCCACATAAAGGAATTTCTCTCCGTAATATGAAAGCATCAGACCTATTATGAAAAGCGGCATTGCAAGCTTTGATCCGATATTCGTAACGGGGATTATCGCACTTCTTATTTTTATCGGCAGATAACCTTCCGCATGCTGAACGGCGTGCCCCGCCTCATGAGCCGCGACACCGATCGCCGCGCACGAAGTGCTCGAATAAACTTTCTCCGAAAGGCGTATCTGATTGGCTGTGGGATCATAGTGGTCGGTAAGATTTCCGGATATCGGGACAACCGTAACGCCCGCGACCCCGTTCTGACGGAGCACCGCCTCAGCAGCCTGACGTCCCGTCATATTGCTCCGCGAGTAGACATTCGAATATTTCTTAAACGCCGAATTCACACGCACGCTCGCCCAGAATGAAAATATCATCGCGGGTATAACAAGAATAATATAATAAATATCAAATCCCATTTCAAGCCCTCCGTCAATTCAAAAAATCACGAAAATTCCGTAAAGACTCCGCAATCGGTTCCAACCGATTCCGCCGTATCTTTACGCCACTATATTGCCCCGTCTGAAATTCCCGTATTCCCCGGTGCTCTCGGCTCACATTTCCTCGGGAAACGACGCGGCGGCTCGACACCGACTGTCGGCAATGTCCGATCACACGTTGAAGCGGAAGAGAGTCACATCTCCGTCCTGCATGACGTAATCCTTGCCTTCGGAGCGGACAAGTCCCCTCTCTCGCGCAGCAGCCATTGAACCGCATTCCATAAGGTCGTCGAACGAGACGATCTCGGCGCGGATGAACCCGCGTTCGAAATCGGAGTGTATCTTTCCGGCCGCCTGAGGCGCTTTGGTACCTTTGGCAATGGTCCACGCGCGTACCTCCTTCGGTCCCGCCGTCAGGTAGCTTATAAGCCCGAGAAGAGAATATCCGGCTTTTATAAGGCGGTCAAGCCCGCTCTCCGTAATTCCCATTCCGCTGAGAAACTCTGCTTTTTCCTCGAGCGCCAGCTCTGCAATCTCCGCTTCAAGCCCGGCACAGACGGGAATGACCTCGCTTCCGTCCGAAAGCGCGATCTCCTTTACGGTCTTGTAATAGCTGTTATCCGGCGAAACCTCCGCAGCTTCGTCCTCGGACACGTTGGCAACGTATATAACGGGCTTCATGGTGATCAGGTCGAGATCCCCCATGAGTTCCCTGTCGGAGTCGGAAAATTCAAGCGTGCGTGCGCACTTGCCGTCGGAAAGTGCGGTCATGATTCTCTCATAAAGCTCAAGCTGAGGTGCAAGCGTTTTATCTCCCTTGAGCATCTTTTTCACTTTGTCGATACGTCTCTCGAGGTGCTCCATATCAGAGAGTATAAGCTCCATATTTATGGTTTCGAGATCTCTTGCGGGATCGACGCTTCCCTCGACGTGGATTATATCGTCGTCGTCGAAGCAGCGCAGAACATGGATCACCGCATCGACATCGCGGATATGCGAAAGAAACTTATTTCCGAGTCCTTCGCCTTTGGATGCGCCGCGCACCAGCCCTGCAATATCGACGAATTCTATAACCGCCGGGGTATACAGTTCGGGCGAATACATTTCGGCAAGAGCATCGAGCCTCTTATCGGGAACCGCGACGACTCCCACGTTCGGTTCTATGGTGCAGAACGGGTAATTCGCAGACTGGGCTCCGGCGCTCGTAAGCGCATTGAAAAGCGTACTTTTTCCTACGTTTGGAAGTCCTACGATACCTAATTTCATATGATTACCT
>URSW01000102.1 GCA_900550625.1 uncultured Eubacteriales bacterium | reverse complement strand
TCCACGGCACTCAGCAGAAAATCGCCGTAGTTCGTGCTGAGGGTGGTCTCAGTCACGTTTTTGTCCATGGAGGAGAACACCTTCTCCCACAGGGCATCGTTTGCGGAAAGGATCTCGTTTTCATCGGCCAGCAGCTGCTCCTCGGTCTTGGTTTCCGCTGCCGCAGAGGAAGCGGAGGCTTTTCGGGCAAGATCCGCCCCGGGGAAGCGTGCAGGGAATACATCACCGACAGAAAAAACGTAAAATTCTTTGTCGTCGGGAACCGCGACTGTACGAACACGGTGTTCAACAGCGTACCAGTCTGGACTGCCGATAATCCGTCTGCAATCCGCGGACGGGGCATCGCAGAGCATTTCGTGTTTACTGACGAGAGTGCGGACAGAGTGCGCGGCGTTATCGGCGCTTACCGCACGGGACGCGCCCCGGATTTCCCCGTCAGACGTATAAAATAAAGCTTCGGATGAGCGGCGAGTCGGTCGTCCGGAATGAAGAAAGGTTTGAATTGCAGAATGAGTAAGAATATAGGAATTGACCTCGGAACCTCGAACGTCATAGTCTATGCCAAGGGCAAGGGGATTGTGCTCCGTGAGCCGTCGGTCGTCGCGGCTGAAACGCGAGGCGGCAAGGTTGTCGCGGTCGGAAACGAAGCGAAGATGATGCTCGGAAAGACCCCAGGCTCGATAAAGGCGGTGCATCCGCTGAAGGACGGGGTCATCGCGGAATTCGATTTCGCGGCGAAGATGCTTCGCGATATGTTCTCGCGCGTGTCCGGCAACGCTCTTTTCAGCCGCCCGAAGGTCATGATCTCCATCCCCTATGGGGTTACGGAGGTTGAAAAGCGCGCTGTCGAGGATGTGACACTCGAAGCGGGCGCACAGTCCGTCGCGCTTATTGAGGAGCCGTTTGCTGCGGCGATCGGCGCGGGACTGCGCGTTGAGGACGCGCGCGGAAGTATGATAATCGACATCGGCGGCGGGACGACAGAGGTTGCGGTCATAAGTCTCGGCGGCATCGTCCTGTCAAATTCGATCAAGATCGCGGGCGACACCTTCGACGAGTCGATCGCGGCATATATAAAGAATAATTTTCACGTCCTGATCGGCGACGTGACTGCGGAGGAGCTCAAAAAAAATCTCGGCTCCGCGCTTGAGGCGACCGACCGCGGCGCGATGGAAATCCGCGGGCGAAACCTCCAGAACGGACTTCCCGCGATACTTACCGTGAATTCGGCGCAGATCCGCGAGGCGATGAGTGAGGACATATCGCGCATCATAGACTGCATAAGAAATACGCTTGAGACGACACCGCCGGAACTTTCATCGGATATATACGACTCGGGAATCATGCTTACCGGAGGAGGCGCGCTCATTGCGGGACTTGCACAGGTAATCGCACAGACTACGGGAATCCGCGTGATTGTCGCAAAGAGTCCGCTCGACTGCGTTGCGGTCGGAATCGGTCACGTCATTGAATCGGACTTCAACGGTGCCGTTTCCTTCAGAAACAGATAACTCAGCGGCGTTCCCGAACGGTAACTGCTGCTTTTACCGCCGTGCGGCGGAACGGAGATTCAGATGAAGAATTTTTTCAAGACAAGGTTTTTCATAGCGGTGCTGATTATCGCGCTCGCCATGATCGCGGTACCGTCGATACTTACGGCGATGGGACTTTCCGACGTGGTGCAGAGCGGTATTGCGGCGATTCTCATGCCCGGGCAGAAGCTGTTCAGCTTTGCTGCCGACGGGCTTTCGGGCTATGCCGCCTATTTCACGGAATATGACAGACTTGCCGCCGAAAACGAACGCCTGAAATCGGACCTTGCGAAAATGAATGACAAGGTGTACACCGCGGAAGAGCTCGAACGGATGAACGATTGGCTTTACGACTATCTCGAGTTGAAGCGCGAACACATGGATTTCTCCCTCACGGAGGCGGCGGTGACGGGGCGCGGCAGCTCGAATTATATCAGCGTTCTCACTATAGACCGCGGCACTTCGTCCGGATGCCTCGAAAATATGCCCGTCGTTACCTCGGACGGCATCGTCGGATATATCGCCGAGGCGGGCGCACACTGGGCGAAGGTGGTCACGATCGCCGAAGCATCGAGTGCGACCGGTGCGGTCATAAGCCGCACGGGGGAGGCGGGACTTGTCTCGGGAAGCTATTCTCTTGCTGCCGCCGGACTTCTGAAGATGACATATCTTTCGCCTGACAGCGATGTTGCGGTCGGCGACCGCATAGTGGCAAGCGGCTACGGAAGCGTATATCCGCGCGGGCTTGTGATCGGATACGTCGATTCGGTCGAGACCAACGAATTCAGTCAGAATAAGGTTGCATATGTGAAGCTTGCCGCGAACCTCGGAGACCTTACTAATGTCATGGTCATAACTTCATATGAGACGAAGGAAGCGACCGATGCCGATGAATAACGGAAATATGCCGAACACGGACGGACGCGGGAACGGTACGCGGAGAACGGTACGCCCCGACGGCTCACCGCTCGGAAACGGCGCGTATCAAAGCGGAGGTGCGCGGGGAAATACCGCGCATACCGACGGCGCGGACAGACGCCGTACCGCCCATAAGCCGACGGATGCGCGCCTGCGTGAAAACGGCGCACGGCGGAATACGGGAAAGACTGAGCGCACAGGTACCGCACGATCGCGTGCGGGAAATGATGTCGGGCAAAACGGCGCGCGGCGGCGACCTGAAAATTCCCGTGTCGGCGGTGCAAACCGCAGGACGGATAATGCCGCCCCGGCGCAGTATTACCGCCGCAGTGCATATCTCGGAAAGAGCACGACCGCGCGTCCGCCGTCACAGCGTACCGCGAGCCGGAGAAAAACGGTTTTTCCGGAAAAGCGCCCGATCCTCAGCGAGGGGAAAATAGACCTCAATGCACTCCGCGCAAAGGTGAAGCGCTTTGTATCTTCGGCATTTTCAAACATCTTGCTCGAACGCGAAACGCTTATAAAGGCGGGCATCTGCGCCGCACTGATGATACTTTTCACCCTTCTTCAGACCACGATCTTTTCGAGCCTGCGCCCGTTCGGCGCGGTGCCCGATATGATGCTGTCTGCGGTCATTGCGATTGCCGTGTCCGAAGGTGAAAAATGGGGCGCGGTCTGCGGACTGATATCGTCGCTCCTCATATCCTCGGTCGGAACGACGGGCTTTTCGGTGATCCCGCTCGTTTATATGCTTACCGGATATATAAGCGGACTGCTCAGCCGCTACTACCTCAGACAAAACGCCGTGATACGGCTTATATATCAGCTTTGCGCGGGATTTCTGCGCGCGGCGGCGACTCTTATGATGCTGCATGCGCATATGGCGCACTTTACATTCACCGAGGTGCTCACGGGAACGCTTCTTCCGGAGTATTTTTCGACTCTCGCCGTCTCGCCGCTCGTTCAGGCGGCGGTCTGGATATCGCTGAAAGCCTTCCACAGAACCCGTGCCGAGCGCACCGATACGCCTTCCGATTTATGATCGGATAAATTTAAGAAAGGAAGTCCCGCGGGACAAATAACGTATAATGAAAAAACGCGAACATCTCGGACGGTATATTGCGCTTGCGGGGATATTCCTTCTCGTTTGCCTTATATATATAGGCAGGCTCGTGAATCTGCAGATCGCGGGTCAGGATTACTATACGATGACCTCCGGAAGCAAAACAAGCACGAGAACCGTTACGATACAGGCGCTGCGCGGTCAGATCTACGACAGAAACGGCGTCGCGCTTGTCACGAACAAGTATTCGTACGACGTCAGCTTCGAAGCGACAACGCTGCCCGCGAAGAATGCGGATAAGAATCCGCTCATCATGTCGGTGATCGCGCGGGTGCGCGATTTCGGCGCGGAATATGATACGCCCGAGGGTCCGTTCACGCTCGAGCGGAACGGGGAAAAGTTCGTCTTTTCGTGGAATACGTCCTATCTTTATAAGGATGACGGATCGTATACCGTTTATGCGTCGCGCCTGATGAGGCTGCTCGACGATCTCGGCGCGAAATTCCCGAAAAATCCCCAGACGCAGACGGAGAACGAAGAGGAAACCACACCCGACCGCGATATTCCGCTGCCGGAGGCGGACGACTGCGCCGCGCTTCTCCTGAAGCGGTACGGACTTACCTATACGGAGAAGAAAAAGACGTACTACACATATAACGCGGAAGAGACAAGGGAGCTTTTCTGCTTCCGCCTTGACATGGAGCTCAGAAATTTCGCACCGCTGAATCCCTATCTTATCGCCGAGGACGCCCCGCTTGAGCTTATCACTCTGCTTTCGGAGGGAAGTTCGCGCGGCATCTCCGTAAAAACGAACGTCGAGAGAGTCTACGGCGTTCCGGGATACGCAAGCCATATCCTCGGACGGGTCGGCAAGATACAGCCCGACAAGACTGAATATTACGATTCGCTCGGATATTCGCTCGACGCGATAGTCGGCGTTTCAGGCGTGGAAAAGGCTTTCGAGGATCAGCTGCGCGGGATCGACGGTCAGCTGACGGTCATCGAGGACTCCGAGGGAAACGTGATCGACGAATACGTTTCAAAGGAGCCGATCGCGGGCAACGACGTGTACCTCACGATAGATATAGAGTATCAGAAGATTGTCGAGGACTCGCTTGATGCGAATATCGCATATATCCGCGCACTGGCGGAGGATAAAGAGGGCGAGCTTGACGGCGAGGACGCGCGGGCCTGCGCGTTCACGGTCATGAACATAAAGACGGGCGCCGTGCTTGCCGTCGCGTCCAATCCGACGTTCGATCTTTCGACCTTCGACGAGGATTACGCTTCGCTTTCGAAGAATTCCTCTTCGCCTCTGTTCAACCGTGCGCTGAACGGCGCGTATACTCCCGGATCGGTATTCAAGCCGGGGGTCGCGGTCGCCGCGCTCAACGAAGGAATAATCACACCTTATACGGAAATAATGGACGAAGGCGTGTACAGATATTATGAGGAGACGGGGTTCGCACCGCGATGCTGGATAAACCTGATGTTCGGTTCGAGTCACGGTCTGCTCAACGTCACCGAGGCTATACAGGTGTCGTGCAACTGCTTCTTCTATGAGGTAGGACGCCGCCTCGGAATCGAGAAAATGAACGAATACTGCAAGGGCTACGGCCTCGGCGAGCATACGGGCATCGAGCTTGACGAGGCGGTCGGAACGCTCGGCGGTCCCGAATACCGCATAGAGCACGGGCTGAACGCATGGAGCCCCGGAGATACCGTTCAGGCGGCGATCGGTCAGATGGATAATACGTTCACGCCGCTTCAGCTTTCCTGCTATATCTCAACTCTCGTGAACGGCGGAACAAGATACGGCGCGCACATTCTTCAGGACGTGCGTTCCCACGCGACCGGGGCGATAATCTATAAGGTGCAGACTGAAGCACTGAATAAAATGATGCTTTCCGACGAGGCGGTCTCCGTCGTGCTTAACGCGATGAAGAACGTTACCGAGGATACGGGATCGGCGGCAAGGCTGTTCACCGGATACCCTCTTGCGGTCGGCGGAAAGACGGGAACCGCGCAGGTTTCCGAGAACAAGTCGGCAAACGCAGTGTTTACGGCGTTCGCCCCGTTTGATGATCCGGAGATCGTAGGAACTACGGTGATCGAGCAGGGCGCGGGCGGTACTGACGCGGGATATGCCGTGCGCGACGTGTTCACGCACTATTTCAACCTTGATTTCAAGGACGCATACGACGAATTCCGTGACAGATACCTTGAGGAGCGCGGCGCGATCACAAACAGCCCGAACGCCAAGGATCCGAAAGCCGAGGAAAACACGAACGGCACAGCCGGAGAAAATGATGAGAAGGGCTGATATGGCTGATAAAAAAGTAAACATCCGAAAGGCAAAGATGTCCGCCGATGCGGGCATCTCGCCGGAGGCGAAAGCTTCGGGACACTCCCGGACTGACGACGGCGCACAGCCGAAGAATACGCCCGCCGCATCGGAGAATGCCGAAAAGCTCCGCGCGCTTGCCATGTTCTGCGCCGAAGAGCTTGAAAAGCTTTACCCGGACGCGCGCTGCTCGCTTGACTACGGCGGCGATCCGTGGAGGCTTCTCGTTATGGCGCGGCTCAGCGCGCAGTGTACCGACGAGAGGGTGAACGTCGTCTGCCGCGAGCTTTTCGCGCGCTTCGGCACCGCCGCAGAGATGGCGGAGGCACCGCTTTCCGAGATAGAGGATGTCGTAAGACCGTGCGGGCTTTTCAGAATGAAAGCGTCATCGATAAAGGCGATGTCGGAAAAGCTCGTCCGGGAATACGGCGGCG
>URSW01000101.1 GCA_900550625.1 uncultured Eubacteriales bacterium | reverse complement strand
AGCGGGTGTAACTAAAGCGGCGGTCGAAAAAGCGGTCGAAGAAGTGTTCGGAGAGGCGGTCGGGCGCGGTGCATCGGACAGAGACGGTACATCATCGGGCAGAGACTGCGCATCGGGCGGAGACTGTGCGGAACACGGGACGGAAAGCGATCGGATAATCCGCGAATACGAGAAGATCGCGTTTGCGGACGCCTCGCTCGGCGAGATCAAGGTATCGGACAAGCTGCGCGCGCTCGACCAATACCGCGCGATGTGCGAGAGGAGGAACGACGGCGGGGAGATATCGCTCGTCGTGAATTACGATTATGGCGAATGAGATAAGCGTATCCTTCAATCCGACCTTCCGTGAGGCGAACGCGAGCCGCGCGCGATACCGCATACTGATGGGATCGGCGGGGAGCGGCAAGAGCTACAACACGGCGCAGGATTATATTCTGAAGCTTTCGGACCGACGTTTTTGCGGTGCGAATCTGATGGTCGTGAGGAAGACGGAGGCGAGCGCGCGGACAAGTGCGTTTGCGGAGCTGTGCGGTGCGGTGAAGCGGATATTCGGCGCGCGCTTCGGCGAGATCTGGCGGATCTCGGAGGACAGGATGTTCCTCGAGTGCGCGGCGACGGGCGGGAGGATAATATTCCGAGGGGTCTGCTCGGACGCGCAGCGGGAGCGGATAAAGTCGGTATCGTTTTCGTCGGGTAAGCTGACGTGGATCTGGATCGAGGAGGCGACGGAGCTTTCGGAGGCGGATTTCGATATGCTTGACGACAGGCTGCGCGGTGCGCTCGGCGGGATAAACCCGAATCTGTATTATCAGATCACGATGACGTTCAATCCCGTATCGGCGCGGCATTGGATAAAGCGGCGTTTCTTTGACGTGCCCGACGATAGGGATGTATTTATATCGAAGTCGGTCTACACGGAAAACCGTTTTATCGATCCGGATTATGCGCGGCGCATGGAGCGCAGGCGCGAGAGCGATCCCGACGGATACCGCGTGTATGCGCTCGGCGAATGGGGTGTGGGGAGCGAGGGGCTGATACTGCCGAATTACGAGGTCGGGACGTTTTCGCGTGAGGATTTCTCCGAAGTGTGGTATGCGCAGGACTTCGGCTTCAACCATGCGGACTGCATCCTCGAGACGGCGCAGCGCGACGGTGATCTATACGTCCTGCGGGAGATATATGTGCGCGGTCGTGACACGTCGGAGATAATTTCGCTTGCCGAGGGGGAAGGATTTTCAAAGAATGAGGTCATGTACTGCGACAGCGCGGAGCCCGACAGGATAAAGACGTGGCGGCGCGCGGGATACCGTGCGGTCGGCGTGAAGAAGGAGCCGGGCAGTGTGAATGCGCAGATAGATTTTCTTCGGAGCCGCAGGATATACATTGACTCGCGGTGCGTGAATACGGTCGGCGAGATATCGCAGTGGTGCTGGATGCGCGACGGGGAGAGCGGAGAGCTTACAGACACGCCCGCGTTCGGATGCGACGATGCGATGGCGGCGCTGAGGTATTCGGTCGAGGGCATGAGGCGCGGACGGGCGCGGACCGTCGATGCGAGTTCGCTCGGGCTTTAGCCGGGCGGAAAAAGAATGAAAGGGCGGGAGGGAACGAACCCGGATGGGGGTTGGTCGGTGCGGGTCACGGCGCCGGAGCGGACGTATTCCGCGGAGACTGTGACGGATTTAAGAAAGGGGATAAACTTGGACAGAGACGAAATAATGATGCACTTTGCGTCATTCCGGAAATTCGAGAGGCCGCGGCTTGTGCGGCTCGGTGATTACTACGGCGGAAAGCACGACATACTGAAGGGTCAGCGGAGCACGCTGAAGCCCGACAACAGGCTGGTCAACAATTTCTGCCGATCGATCACGGACTGCACGGTCGGGTACTTTCTCGGGATTCCGATCACATACTCGTCGGACGACGCCGGCACGCTGCGCCTTGCGGCGGAGATATCGTCATATAACGATGAAGCGTTTCAGAACAGCGCGCTTGCACGGGATATGTCGGTCTACGGACGCGCGGCGGAGCTTATATGGGTAGACGGCGACGGCGTGCCGAGGTTCTCGGCGCTCGATCCGACGTCGGTCTTTCCGATAATGTCGGATTCGCTCGACGAAGAGGTGCGTGCGGTGGTGAGGTTTTACGTTCCGCGTTTCTCGTCGGATACCGTGGTTGAGGTATACGGTGAGGAGGGGATCGAAACCTTCCGACTTGACGGCGGAAAGCTTGAGAAAACGGGGGAGAAGGAGCATTACTTCGGCATGGTGCCGGTGAACTTTTATCGGAATAACCGCGATATGACCGGGGATTTCGAGCCGGTGCTCTCTCTCGTTGACGCTTACAACCGCCTTGAAAGCGACTGCGTGAACGACTTTGAACTTTTCGCGGACAGTTATCTCGTGATATCGGGAATGGGAGGCGCCGACCGGGAGGATATTGAGCGCTTCCGCCGTGAGAGAGTGCTGCTTGTGGATGAGGGCGGAGACGCGCGGTGGCTTACAAAGACGACGAACGATGCGTACATCGAAAATCTGAAGAACCGCATAGCGAAGGATATCTACCGCTTTTCAAACACGGTCGATATGGCGGAGGAGACTGTCGGGCACTCAGCGCTGTCCGGTACGGCGATCAAATATCGAATGGCGAATTTCGACAACCGCGTATGCACGACGGAGCAGTATTTCCGCCGATCTCTGATGAGGAGATGGGAGGTCGTATCGTGCATATCCGCAAAGCTCGGCGGAGCGCTCGATTGGCAGGCGCTGCGCCCGCAGTTCGTGCGCAATCTGCCCGGAAATTACGAGAGCGCAGCGGCGGTTGCAAAGGAGCTTGACGGAATCGTGTCGAGAAAGACCATACACGAGCTTCTGCCGTTTATTGCGAATGCGGATACGGAGGCTGCGAGAATGGCGGCGGAAAGGAAGGAGGCGTGACGGACATGACGGAGGAAAAGAAGAACTTTTCGGCAGCGGAAAGCGGTAGTGCGCCGGGCGGCGCGTTCTGCGATTCACCCTGCGGCAAAGCCGATACCGGAGGAGGTGCCTCCGTGGGATACGGTGCGCAGGACAAGGGAAATGAAGCCGATCGCGCGTCCGACAGCCCGGGTGGAGTCATCGGGCGAGGATCGGACGGAGAAACACGAAGCAAAGTCGGAGAGGTCATGCCCGACGCTCTGAAAAAGGAGAGCGAGGGGGCTGCGTCGGGCGGAGAAGTTCCGCCGTCCGACGGGCAGAAGAGCGGAGCGTTCTACAGTGCCGAGGAGGTACGCGCGCTTCTCCAATCCGAAGGGGATCGCAGAGTATCGGGCGCGCGCCGTAAATGGGAGAAGGAGACGGAGGAGGCGATCGCCGGGGAAGCCTCAAAGCGTGCGGCGGAGCTTACCGCGTCGCTCGAGGCGGAGCGCGAGAGGCTTTGCGCCGAGCTTGAAGGGGAGCGCGAACGAAGCAGGCAGCGCGAACGGGAGCTTGAGATAGTGCGCCTTCTCGGCGAGCGCGATCTTCCCGCGACCCTTCTTCCGCTTATCATGCCTGCCCGTGACTGTGCCGAAGCGGTCGGCGCGCTTGCGGATACCGTAGCGTCGCTTGCATCAAGGGAGACAAAACGCCGTCTTTCCTCGGATGCGCCGAAGGCGGCGGAGAAAGGAATAAAATTCACGTCGGAGGAGCTTCGCACGATCCCGGTCGCGCGGCTTCAGGAGATGCTCGGCGCGCAGTGACGCGCCGGGGACGGAAAAAATCTTTTTAATTACGAAAGGAAAAAACAAATGGCTAATACCGTATACGAAAATACAGTACTTGAATCAAAGCTTACCGAACTCGTCGATTCCAAAATCGAGGTGCGCGCTCTCATGAGCGTTGACAAGAGCCTCGAAGAGGGCGCGGGACTTACGAAGGTCATCAACCGCTACACCTACCGCGGCAGTGTCGAGACTCTCGACGGCGGTCAGGCGAACACGAACGTCGGAGAGCTTACCTTCCCCCCGAAGGAGTACAAGGTCAAGAGATATCAGCAGACCTTCCGATACAACGACATGGAGGCGATGCAGGACCCCGCGATGATCGATATTGCGCTTTCCGGAATCGCCGACGTTATGGCAAATCAGGTCAGGGGCGAGTACTTCGGCGAGCTGAAAAAGACGTCGAACCGCCACGCATACAGCGGCAATGCGCTGTCATACGGAGATGTGGTGGATGCGCTTGCGTCTCTCGGACGCGAGGTCGAGGACGGGCTCTTCATCATCATGTCCGCCGCCTGCCGCGCCGCGATCCGCCGCGATTCCGATTTTATCGCGGCTCATTCCGGCGAGATCGTTTACACGGGACAGTTCGGCACGCTCTGCGGAGTTCCCGTGCTCTTCTCCGCTCTCGTTCCCGACGGTATGGCGATCATCACCGATCGGAACGCAGTGAAGTTCTTTGTCAAGCGCGAGGCGTCGCTTGAGCAGGACCGCGACATCGAGACGAAGATAAACACTGTCGTTTACGAAAGATGCGGACTTATCGCGCTCGTTGACGACACCTCTACCGTGATCCTCGGAAAGAAGGCTGCCGATATCACGGCGTCCGTATCGTCCGGCACGCTTACGGTCAGCGGAAAGAAGACAAGCTCCGACGATATCTATTGGAGAAAGGCGGACTTTGCCGCGCTCGGCGGAGAGGACGTTTCATCGTGGAACAAGTGGGACGGCTCATCCAAGCTCGACGCTGCGGCGGGTGAGAGAATTTCGGTCGCGGAGGCGGGAACGGACGGACTCTGCGTTGCTTCCGCCGTGGTCACGGCAGCGTAAAGAGGCGTGCGCATGAGGGATATTTCAAAGCTCAAAGCGCTCCTCGACATCTCGGCGGAGGATGAATCGCGGGACGAGCTTCTTTCGTTCCTCCTTGATTCCGCCGAAAGATACGCGCTTTCGTATTGCAGGCTTCCCGCTCTCGGCGATGAGCTTGAATGCGTCGCAGTCGAGATGGCGGCGCAGGATTACGGCGCGCTCGGCGGTGAGGGAATATCCTCGCGCAGCCTGTCCGGAATATCGGAGCATTACCGTCCGGATTACAGCGAAAAGATCAAGGCAGTTCTCCGACGTGCGCGCAAGCCGGGGGTGATATCGTGAGGAGAGCGGAGAAGACGTACGATCTGTTTTCACCGCCGCGCACCGATATGTTCGGCACGCGGAGCGCGCCCTCGCCGCTCGGTACGGTGAGATGCGCGATGTCCTATCTTTCCGAGGAGGAAAGCTCCGAGGACGACGTTGAACGGACGAGGCTCCGTTTTACCGGAGTCGTGCGCCGCGAGCGCGCGCCGCTCGGCGGATTTGTCCGCGGGATGAGCCTCGTTTCGGATAACGCGCGGTACACGGTGTGCTCCGCACGGTGCGTTGGGAGGCTGTGGGTGATGGCGCTTGAAAGAGTCATGTTTGAGGGGGACGGCAATGCTTGAAGCTGTGCTTATGAAGCTGAAGGATGCGCTTCCGGGCGCGAGGATAATTCCCGCGCCGTCTGCTTTTCTCACGGATACGGCGGTATACCGTTATTTCCCGGGAAAATCGGGCGGCAGACGAAAGAGCGGACGCCTTGAAGTGCGGTTCGTTTCGCCGAGTCTTGCCGGAGCCATGGCGATGTATGGCAGCGTGCGCTCCGCGCTTGTGTCGGAGGCGGACTTCGACCGCGTCGGAACGGGAATTCGCGCCGTTCACGTCGAGGAGGTTGCGGAGGGCTCCTCCTGCGGATACATAAGAAAATCGGGTCTTTACTTTGTGAAGTCGGGATTTCTTTTGACGGGGTACTGATTGTCAGATACGCCGCTTGTCGGGGGATTCGCCGGGGAGATTTTCTTCCCCGGCGGCGCCCTTTGCCGAAGGAAAAACGGAAAAAACGTATGCCGAAGGCACATCGTGCTGTGCGGACCGGGCATTCCGGCGATACGGAGCGGCGGGATGCGGAGACGGAAGGCTTCTCCGTGAATTTCAAAAGAAGGGAAGCTTTCGCCAAGCGAAAGCCACGGTCGAATTTATGACTGAAGGAAATGAAACGGTAAGTGAATTTGCACTGACCTCGGGAGAGCTTTATCTTGCGTCGGGAGCAGTGGAAAAGAAGGATATGCGCCGCCCGGAGAATTATGCCGGACCGACAAGAGGGGGCGTTAAGGTAAAATATACGGCGAGAGTCAGCGAGATATTCGATGAGGACGGCAATGTCGCGGCTACGCTGAGATACGGGGAGCGCACCTGCGTGAGCGGGACGCTTGCGAGGATATCTCCGCGTCTGCTGTCCGTGCTGATAGGCTCGGATGCGGAAA
>URSW01000100.1 GCA_900550625.1 uncultured Eubacteriales bacterium | reverse complement strand
GAGCCGCTTCCCGGCTTCAAGTCCGTTCTCCCGATGGTTTACGCCGGAATTTATCCCGCCGACGGTGCGAAATACAACGAGACCAAGGACGCACTCGAAAAGCTCCGTCTGAACGACGCCGCGCTTGTGTTCGAGCCGGAAACGAGTATCGCGCTCGGCTTCGGATTCCGCTGCGGATTCCTCGGACTTCTCCATATGGAGATAATCGAGGAGCGGCTTGAAAGAGAGTTTAATCTCGACATCATAACGACTGCGCCGAGCGTTATCTATAAAATCAAGAAGCGCTCCGGCGAGACCGTCACCGTTGACAATCCGTCCGATTATCCGAGCCCCGACGAGATCGAAACGGCGTTCGAGCCGATAGTCAACGCCGTCATCATTACCCCGGCAGAATATGTCGGCGGAATAATGGATCTCTGCCAGGATCGGCGCGGTATATTCAAGGATATGAAATACATCGACTCCGACCGCGCGGAGCTTCACTACAGGCTCCCTCTCAACGAGATAATCTACGACTTTTTCGATGCGCTGAAATCGCGCACGAAGGGCTTTGCCTCTCTCGATTACGAATTCGCCGGATATGAGCCGAGCGATCTCGTGAAGCTCGACTTTATGCTGAACGGAGATGTCGTCGATGCTCTCACCTTCATAGTTCACGCGGACAAGGCATACGCCCGCGCGCGCCGTATCGCGGAAAAGCTGAAGGAAAACATTCCGCGTCAGCTCTTTGAGATACCGATCCAGGCGGCGATCGGCTCGCGCATCATCGCCCGCGAAACCGTCAAAGCGATGCGCAAGGACGTCCTTGCAAAATGCTACGGCGGCGATATAACGCGAAAAAAGAAGCTACTCGAGAAGCAGAAGGAAGGAAAGAAAAAGATGCGCCAGCTCGGCTCGGTGCAGATATCCCCCGAAGCTTTCATGGCGGTTCTCAAGCTCGACGACGAATAAAAAACGCTTTTTCCGAAAGGCATTGCAATGCTGTACAACAAACCGAAAAGGCTCGGGCTGTATTTTCACATCCCGTTCTGCCTGTCAAAATGCGCGTACTGCGATTTCTTTTCATTTGTTCCGACGAATGAAGAGCTGATCACGCGCTATATCAACGCGCTCATAACCCACATGGAGGAATACGAAAACGCCGCGGAGGATTACACCGTGGATTCCGTATTCATCGGCGGCGGCACGCCGACCTGCGTCCCCACCGAGGAGCTCGTGCGGCTGATACGCGCGATGAAGAAAAACTTCAACATATCGAGAAACGCCGAATTCACGATCGAATCAAATCCTGCGACCGTTGACATGCATTCCCTCAAAAAGCTGCGCCGCTGCGGGATAAACCGCATTTCGATCGGGCTTCAGACCGGGGACAACAACGAGCTGCGCGCGCTCTCGCGTATTCACACCCGAGCCCAGTTTGAACAGTCCTACCGGATTGCCCGCGAGGCGGGGTTTACCAACATAAACGTCGATCTCATGTTCGGTATTCCCGGTCAGACCAAGGAAAGCCTGATGCGGAATCTCCGTTATCTGATACGGCTGAATCCGGAGCACATTTCCCTCTACAATCTGAAGATCGAGCCGGGCACGCCGTTCGACCTCCACCGTGCGGAGCTTGCTCTGCCGAACGAGGATGAAGAGGCGGACATGTATCTCGCTGCGGTCGAATATCTGAACGTGCAGGGGTATCCGCAGTATGAGATCAGCAATTTTGCAAAAAACGGCTGTCGGTGCCGCCACAATCTCAAGTATTGGCACTGTGAAGAATATCTCGGCTTCGGTCCGTCCGCCCACTCATACTTTTCAAATTGCCGCTTCTCGTTCGTACGCGACCTCGATGCGTATCTCAACGCAATAGAACTGCCGTCGTCGAGAATAAAGCTGACCGCACAGTGCGACGAAATATCCCCGCGCGAGCGCATCGGCGAATACATAATGCTTCATCTGCGCCTCAATTCCGGAGTGCGCCTTTCGGAATTCTTCCGCGAATTCGGTCAGGATTTCGAGCTCATGTACGGTCGGAAGATGCAGCGATACATCAATGCAGGCTTTGCCGTGCGGCGCGGTGATTCGATCGCGCTCACGCCGTCTGGAATGTTCGTGTCGAATTACATTCTGTCGGATATTCTCGATTTTGCCGACCTCGGCGGCGAAATATTCAAGGGATAAGAAGCAGGTTACGGGGAAAACGGGATTCCGTTTTTCATACCCGATATCAACTCATACGCAAAAGGAGAAGCTTTTGCACGTCAAAAGCCGTACTCGAAATAAATGAAGATCGCAGTTGCAATGAGCGGCGGAGTGGACAGCGGAAGCTGTGCATATCTGCTTTCGCGTGAGGGATTCACGGTGCTCGGGCTGACATTTGAAATGCTCCCGCCGTGCAAAATTTCCGCCGATCGCGCCGAAGATTCCTCCGTCCCGCTCTCCCCCGCCGAAGGCGCCGCGCGCCTATGCGCGCAGATCGGCGCCGAGCATTTCACCGTTGACGAGCGGGAAAATTTCAAAAAATGCGTCATTCAGCCGTTCATCGGCGCTTATCTCGCGGGCGAGACCCCGAACCCGTGCGTTTTCTGCAACAAAACGATCAAGTTTCCCGAAATGTTCGCGTTCGCGGACAGTCACGGCGCGGAGCTTTGCGCCACCGGACATTACGCGCGGACGGAAAAGTGCGGCGATTCGTTCGTTCTGAAGAAGGCGCTCGATCCCGCGAAGGATCAGAGCTACGTTCTCTGGAATCTGACGCAGGAGGAGCTCGGCAGGCTGAGATTTCCGCTCGGAATCTACACAAAGCCGCAGATACGCGAGATCGCGGAGAACGCCGGGCTTGAGTGTGCGCACAACAAGGACAGCCAGGACATCTGCTTCATTCCGGACGGAGATTACGCATCGTTCATCGAAGAAAACTCCCCTTCCGTCCCGCCGTGCGGAAACTACATATCCGAGGACGGATGCGTTCTCGGAAAACACCGCGGCCATCATCGTACGACCCTCGGTCAGGGGAAAGGTCTCGGGATCGCGCTCGGCAAAAGAGTTTATGTTATCGATAAAAACGCATCGGACAACACCGTCACGCTCGGCAGCGAGGATCGTCTGTACAAAAAACGCGTGACCGCGGACAGCATAAACATAATCTGCCCCGGCGCGCTCGAAAAGCGCGAACGCTTTTCGGCGAAGATACGCTACGGACGGCGCGAAAACACCGGCTACGCCGAAAGAACGGGCGAGGATACGCTCACCTTTGAATTTGACGAGGCTGTGCGCGCGCCGTCGCCCGGGCAGTCTCTCGTAATTTACGACGGCGACTGCGTGGTCGCCGGCGGAATTATCCGCCGTGCGGACTGATTTTTGCATTTTCCGCAATTGTAAAATATAGATATGTTTTCTGCGTTTGCGGAAAACATCAGGGAGGAACCCTTGGAAGATATGTATTCCCGCACCCGTCTGCTTCTCGGAGACGGCACGGATGATCTGAAAAGCTCGCGCGTCGCGGTTTTCGGCTGCGGCGGTGTCGGGTCTTATATTATCGAAGCTCTTGCTCGCGCCGGAGTCGGTGAGATCGCCGTGATCGACGGCGACAGCGTAGCGGAATCAAACATAAACCGGCAGCTTGTCGCAGACAGAACGACGGTCGGTCAGCGGAAAGCCGAAGTCGCGCGAGAGCGGATTCTACGGATAAATCCCGACTGCCGCGCCGTCGCCTACGATATGTTTTACACCGCCGAAAATGCCGATGCGATCGATCTTTCGCACTTTGATTATGTCGCGGACGCGATCGACACCGTGACGTCAAAGCTTGAGATAATCTCACGCTGCCGCGCGGCGGGAGTGAATATCATAAGCTCTATGGGCACCGGAAACAAGCTTGATCCGACAAGATTCCGCATCAGTCCGATTGAGGAAACCTCGGTATGTCCGCTTGCGCGTGTGATGCGGCGCGAGCTTAAGACGCGAGGCATCACAGGAGTACGGGTTCTCTGGTCGGACGAGCCGGCGCGTGCACCGCTGACATCCGACGGCGAGGCTCCCGTCCCCGGAAGGCGCAGCGTTCCCGGAAGCGTTTCGTTCGTGCCGTCATGCGCCGGACTGATCATTGCGGGAGAGATAATCCGCACCCTTTCCGGGGTACGGTAATTTCGCGTTCCGCGGTACCGATACTGTGCTTCATGCAGAGGCTGATGCGTTCCCGCGGAAAATGCGGCGGTGCGGCGGTGCGGCGGTGCGGCGGTGCAGTTTCAGCAGCAAATCCGCAAAGTGCCGTAAGAAGTATTCGGCGTATCCCGTGCCGTAAAGACCTCGAGGCGCCAAACGCGGCGTAACTGAAGGAATTCGACAGGGAACGGCAAAAGATGCCGAAGTCAAACGCTTTTCGACAAATGCATAAATTGCAGCATGGATTTTTCGCGTCCGGATTCCCCGCAAGCCTCCTAAGCTATTGACACGCAGAACGTAAAGTACTATAATTACATGTATTCCCGATAAAGCAGTAAATAACACGCCGCCGCACGCGGCTGAAAGGTATAAAACCGTATGTTCAAGGATAAAAAAGTCGTTTTCTCGGGCGTTCAGCCCTCCGGTCAGCTCACGATCGGAAATTATCTCGGAGCAATAAAGAATTTCTCCGTGTTCTCCGATGAGTACAAATGCTACTACTGCGTTGTCGATATGCACGCAATAACCGTTCGTCAGGTCCCCGCGGAGCTTCGCCGCCGCACCTACGAAACCCTTGCACTCTATATCGCCTGCGGACTCGATCCCGCGAAGAACACGCTTTTCGTGCAGAGCCATGTCGCCGCACATGCACAGCTCGGATGGATCCTCGACTGCTACACGATGTTCGGCGAGCTTTCGCGCATGACGCAGTTCAAGGACAAGAGTCAGAAGAATGCCGACAACATAAATGCGGGGCTTTTCACCTACCCCTCGCTCATGGCGGCGGATATCCTTCTTTATCAGACGGAGCTTGTTCCCGTCGGAATCGATCAGAAGCAGCATCTTGAGCTTGCGCGCAACGTCGCGGAGCGCTTCAACGGTATCTACGGTGACACGTTCGTCGTGCCCGACGGATATATCAACACCTCGGGCGCGAAGATAAACTCCCTTGCCGAGCCCGACAAGAAAATGAGCAAATCCGATTCGAACGAAAATGCGGTCGTGCGCATTCTCGACGGACGCGATGTGATAATTAAGAAATTCAAGCGCGCCGTCACCGATTCCGGCGCCGAAGTGCGCCGCGCCGACGACAAGCCCGGCGTGTCGAATCTCATGACGATCTATTCCGCGTTTACGGGAAGAGTGACGAGGAGATCGAGCGCGAATTCGAGGGGCGCGGATACGGAGACTTCAAGCTTGCGGTCGGAGAAGCATGCGCGGACGCGCTCGCTCCCGTTCAGGCTGAGTATGAACGTCTCCTTGCGGACCGCGCATACCTCGAGAGCGTAATGCGCGCAGGCGCCGAGGATGCCGCATACGCCGCATCACGCACGATGTCAAAGGTCAACCGCCGCATAGGCTTTACCGATCTGAAATGAAAACGGTATATACCGCGGACCGCTCCGAGGGCGGGATTTTCGTATGCTTTTCCGAAAGCGGAGACAAGGTCGAAATTCCCGCCGAGTCCCTGCCTGCGGGCTTCGGCGAAGGATGGCGCATCGTGTTCGAGGACGGCGGAAACGGGGTAATATCCGAAATTCTTCCGCCCGACGAAGAGAAGATAAAGAACATCAGAGCACGTTTCGATAAAATTTTCAAAAAAAACTCTTGACAAACTCTTTTCGCGGTGCTACAATACACCCAACGACAAAGAAAGGCAGCAAGTAAAAATGACGCAGATCAATCTCTTTTACGCATACTTTTACTTTTACTTTATTACGCTCCGTAATAAGGTTTGTAAGTTATGCTGTAATTGAGAATGCGCCGGTTTACGATATGCATCCCGCAGTATAATTTACTGCGGGATTTTTGTATTTTTGCCGAAAGAAAGGATCACACGAAATGGTAGTACTTCTGAAAAAAAACGCCGATGAAAAGCAGCTTGAAAATCTTGTTGCATGGCTTGCATCCCTCGGGATAGACGTTCACAAAAGCGAAGGCGAATACGAGACGGTTCTCGGACTGATCGGCGATACAAGCAAAGTCGATATCGACTTCATCCAGAGCCTCGGGATAGTCGAAAACGTAACCCGCATATCGGAGCCCTACAAAAACGCAAACCGCAAATTCCATCCCGAAGACAGCGTAGTCGAGGTAGCGGGACACAAGATCGGCGGCGGACATTTTCAGATAATCGCCGGACCGTGCTCGGTTGAATCCGAGGAGCAGATCATTTCAATCGCGCGTGAAGTCGCGGCGGCGGGCGCAACGATGCTCCGCGGCGG
>URSW01000099.1 GCA_900550625.1 uncultured Eubacteriales bacterium | reverse complement strand
GCATGAAAAGGACGGGAAAATCCCGCCGTGCCCGACGGAGTTTTCCTATCTTACGGAATACGGCGGCGTATATATAAACAAAACGGCTGCCGAAAAGGGCGATAAGGTCGTGTATCTCACGTTTGACGCGGGATACGAAAACGGAAATGTTGAGAAGATACTCGACGTTCTCGGCGAGAAGAAGGTCTGCGGCGCGTTTTTTATCCTCGAAAACCTGATAAAGCGCAATCCCGAGCTTGTGCGCCGCATGGCAAAAGAGGGGCACACGGTCTGCAATCACACCGCGCACCATCGGAACATGTCGAATGTGTCGTCGAAGGAAGAATTCGCCGAAGAACTTGAAGAGCTTGAAAAATGCGCGTCGGATGAGCTCGGAATCGAAATTTCGAAGTTTTACCGTCCTCCTGAGGGCGAGATAAGCCGCGACAGCCTCCGTTATGCCTCCGAGCTCGGATATACGACGGTGATGTGGAGCTTCGCATACGCCGATTGGGACAACGCGCGTCAGATGAGCGCGGAGAAGGCAAAAAGAAAAATTATCGATTCCGTTCACTGCGGCGAAATAATGCTTCTTCATCCGACCTCCGCGACAAACGCGGAAATACTCGGCGATGTTATCACGGAGCTTGCCGGAGAGGGCTACAGATTCGGATCGCTTGACGAGCTTCTTTCACCGAAGGAAGGATGAAGATGCCAAAGCTTCGTTTGTTTGTGATCTCGGCGCTTGTTCTTGCTTGCGCCGTGTCTCTTGCCGCTGTGCTTGCATCGCTTCCGGGGACGGCAGCGGCGGAGGAGGACAGCGGATGCGTTCACTATTCAAATCCCGACGCCGATATGAAGCTTGCGCTGACTTTTGACGACGGACCACACCCGGAGTATACCGACAAAATTCTTGCGATCCTTAAAAAGTACGGAGTACGCGCGACGTTTTTTGTCGTCGGGGAAAATGTGGAGCGATACCCCGATGTCGTCGGGCGCGTGATTGCGGACGGGCATGAGCTCGGAAACCATACATTTTCCCACGCGAACCTCTCGAAGCTCAGCTACCGGAAGGAGTGCGAGGAGATAATGTCGGCGGAAAATGCGGTCTTCGAGGAAAACGAGTACCGCACGCGCCTTCTCCGTCCGCCGGGAGGTCTTTACAACGATTCGATATTCCGTATCGCGGACAGGCTCGACTATACAGTGATACTGTGGACGATCGACACGCGCGATTGGGCGCACAATAAAGTGGAAAACATTACGAAGGAGGTTCTCGGCAAGGCGAAAAGCGGCGATATCATCCTTTTTCACGATTATATCGCAAAAAAGTCGCCGACTCCCGAATCACTCGAAAAAATAATTCCGGAATTGAAGAGGCGGGGATTTTCCTTCGTTACCGTATCGGAGCTGCTCGGCATAAGCTGACCGGGCAGCTCTTTTTATAATTTACAGTTTTTTTACATTTAACATTATTGTAAATGTTTTGAAACCATACGGTAAATAATGACCCGGTGAAGCGGCTTTTTTCTCCGTATTCATTGACATTCGTATATATTAATGATAAAATAATAAACTGCGTCAGAATCGCTCAAATTGCCTGAAAAGGCACTTTCGGCGTTTAGAATAAAGCGGCGGTGAGGCGCGAAGGACATGAAGAACGGAGTTGATTTTTAATGGCTGAAAACCAGATGGTCAAGCCCCAGAAAGTCGGAAAAAAAGTGAGAATGAGCTTCTCCAAGATCGAAGAGCCCATTCAGATGCCCGATCTGCTCGAAGTGCAGAAGGGTTCATACCGATGGTTCATGGAAAAAGGAATTCAGGAGGTTCTCGAGGATGTTTCCCCGATCGTTGATTATTCGGGAAATCTCTTTATCGACTTTGTATCCTTTTCCATTGACGAATCCAAAGTAAAATATCCCGTTGAGGAGTGCAAGGAACGCGACGCAAACTATGCGGCGCCGCTCAAGGTCGATGTGCGTCTCTCGAATAAGCTGACGGGCGAAGTCAAGCAATCCGAGATATTCATGGGTGATTTTCCCATAATGACGGACAAGGGAACTTTCGTTATAAACGGAGCGGAGCGCGTTATCGTTTCGCAGATCGTTCGCTCTCCCGGAATCTACTATTCTTCGGATATCGACAAAACCGGCAAGCACACCTACGCCACTACGGTGATCCCGTACCGCGGCGCATGGCTTGAATACGAGACGGATGCAAACGATGTTTTCTATGTGCGCATCGATAAGAACCGCAAGATCCCCGTGACCGTGCTTATCCACGCGCTCGGAATCGAGTCCGAAGCCGAGCTTCGCGATATGTTCGGAGACGAGGTAAAGCTTTCGGCGACGCTTGACAAGGACGAGACCGTCGGACTTGCCGTTGAGAACAACACGAGCATCCGTGAGGAGGCTCTCAAGGAGATATACAAGAAGCTTCGTCCGGGCGAGCCTGCGATTGTTGAAAGCGCCGAGATACTTATAAACAATTTGTTCTTCGATCCAAAGCGTTACGATCTCGCCCCCGTCGGCAGGTACAAATACGATAAAAAGCTTTCCGTCGCAAACCGTGTACTCGGACAGACGCTGTCGCGTCCCGCGATAAGCCCCGTTACCGGCGAGATCGTGTTTGAGGACGGAAGAAAGATAACCGAAGAGGATGCGCGCGAGATTGAGCGCGCCGGCGTCAACGAGGTTTACGTCCGTCTTGAGGACGGAACCGAGGTCAAGGTGTTCTCCAACATGACGGTTTACCCCGCCGATGTTCTCGGCTACGACCTCACCGAGGCGGGCATCGACGAGAAGGTCCGCACCGACGTGCTTCTCGAGATCATGGAGGAGGCAGAGGGCGAGCGCGAGGAAGTGATTGAGCTTGCACACCGCCGCCGCGGAGAGCTTTCACCGAAGCATATTACCCGCGAGGATATCCTTTCGTCGATCAACTACCTCCTCTGCCTTTCGCACGGCATCGGTACCACCGACGATATCGACCATCTCGGCAACCGCCGCCTGCGCTGCGTCGGAGAGCTTCTCCAGAATCAACTCAGAATCGGTCTTTCCCGTATGGATAAGATCGTCAAGGAGAGAATGACCGTTCAGGACAACGAAACGCTCACTCCTCAGACGCTCATCAATATCCGTCCCGTTGTAACTGCAATACGCGAGTTCTTCGGATCGTCGCCGCTGTCGCAGTTCATGGATCAGAATAACCCGCTCGCAGAGCTTACGAACAAGCGCCGTCTCTCCGCACTCGGTCCCGGAGGGCTGAGCCGCGACCGTGCATCGTTCGATGTCCGAGACGTTCACTATACTCATTACGGTCGTATGTGCCCGATCGAGACTCCGGAAGGACCCAACATCGGACTTATATCGTCACTCGCAACGTATGCACGCATAAGCAAGTACGGCTTCATCGAGGCTCCGTACCGCCGCGTTGACCGCGAAACCGGCGTCGTCACCGACGAGGTCGTGTACATGACGGCTGACGTTGAGGATAAATACATTATCGCTCAGGCAAACGAGCCTCTCGATGAGAATCACCGCTTCGTGAATAAGCGCGTTGCGGCGCGCGACCGCAACGAGATCATCGAGGTTGAAGCATCCCGCATCGACTTCATGGACGTTTCGCCTAAGATGGTGGTTTCCGTTGCGACTGCAATGATCCCCTTCCTCGAGAACGACGATAACTCCCGAGCACTTATGGGATCGAACATGCAGAAGCAGGCGGTTCCGCTTATGGTTACGGATTCTCCGATTGTCGGAACCGGTATGGAATACAAGGCTGCCGTTGACTCCGGAGTTGTCATAGTTGCGAAGAATCCGGGTACGGTTGAGACCGTAACGTCGGATCAGATCGTCATCCGCCGCGAGGACGGCACGAAGGACACCTACCACCTTATAAAATTCAAGCGTTCCAATCAGGGAACGTGCGTAAATCAGCGCCCGATCGTCGGCGTCGGCGAGAGCGTCGATGAAGGTCAGGTCATTTCCGACGGTCCCGGCACCGCAGATGGTGAGATTGCACTCGGTAAGAACGCACTTGTCGGATTCATGACATGGGAAGGCTATAACTACGAGGACGCGGTACTTCTCAACGAGCGTCTTGTGCGTGATGACGTTTACACCTCGATCCATATCGAGGAGTATTCCCACGAAGCGCGTGACACGAAGCTCGGTCCGGAGGAGATCACCCGCGAGATCCCGAACGTCGGCGAAGACGCACTCAAGGATCTTGACGCAAACGGCGTTATCAAGATCGGAACAGAGGTTCGCGCAGGCGACATTCTCGTCGGTAAGGTAACTCCTAAGGGAGAGACCGAGCTTACCGCCGAGGAAAGACTTCTCCGCGCGATCTTCGGCGAGAAGTCGAGAGACGTGCGCGATACTTCGCTCCGCGTTCCTCACGGCGAAAACGGAATAATCGTCGATGTCCGGGAGTTCTCCCGCGAGAACGGCGACGAGCTTGCCCCCGGCGTAAACCGTGTTGTCAGGGTATACATCGCACAGAAGAGGAAGATATCCGTCGGAGATAAGATGGCGGGACGTCACGGAAACAAGGGTGTCGTTTCCCGTATACTTCCTCCCGAGGATATGCCCTTCCTGCCCGACGGCACTCCGCTTGATATCGTGCTCAACCCCCTCGGCGTTCCTTCCCGAATGAACATCGGTCAGGTGCTTGAGGTTCACCTTGGTATCGCGGCAAAGCGTCTCGGCTGGAAGATAATGACCCCCGTATTCGACGGTGCAACGGAGAAGGATATTACCGAGTGCCTCAAGATGGCGGGACTCGAGCGTGATGTTCTCCCCGGCGAGCGCACCGACGGAAAGACGACCTTTACCGTTACCGATCCCGTCACCGGCGAGGAAAAGCAGAAGATCGTCGACGGAAAGACGATCCTCTACGACGGCAGAACGGGCGAGCCTTTCGACAACCCTGTAACCGTTGGAATCATGTACTACCTCAAGCTCCATCACCTTGTTGACGATAAGATCCACGCACGTTCGACAGGTCCTTACTCCCTCGTTACGCAGCAGCCGCTCGGCGGTAAGGCGCAGTTCGGCGGACAGCGTTTCGGAGAAATGGAGGTTTGGGCACTCGAGGCTTACGGCGCGGCTTACACGCTTCAGGAAATCCTCACCGTCAAGTCCGACGATGTTACCGGACGTGTCAAGGCTTACGAGGCAATCGTCAAGGGTCAGAACATCCCGACTCCGGGCGTTCCCGAGTCCTTCAAGGTCCTTGTCAAGGAGCTTCAGTCTCTTGCTCTTGATATCCGTGTCCTCGACAAGGACGGAAACGAGATCGAGATGACAAGCTTTACCGACGATGCTCCGGAAGCGCCGAATATCCCCACGGGTCCCGACGTGACCGAGGCCGATCTCGGCGAAAGCGTTGAGACGGACGATCTCTACAATTCCTTCACGGATGCGGATTTTGACAGCGATAACGCATCGGACGACAGCGACTCCGATGACGAATTCGTCGATTTCTGATAATTCCGGCACGCGATGCGTGATCAAAGTAATAAGGAAGAGGTATAATGCCGATGGAAAACAACCATACGTTTGATTCAATAAAAATCGGTCTTGCGTCGCCGGAGATGATCAGAAGCTGGTCATACGGCGAGGTGAAAAAGCCCGAAACCATAAATTACCGTACTCTGAAGGCGGAGCGTGACGGTCTCTTCTGCGAGCGTATTTTCGGACCTACGAAGGATTGGGAATGCCTTTGCGGAAAGTATAAGCGCATCCGTCATAAGGGAAAGATCTGCGAGAAGTGCGGAGTTGAAGTAACGCAGAAGAAGGTTCGACGCGAGAGAATGGGTCATATCGAGCTTGCCGCTCCGGTATCGCACATTTGGTACTTCCGCGCGATCCCTTCGAGAATGGGTCTGCTTCTCGATATTTCTCCCAGACTTCTCGAAAAGGTGCTCTATTTCGCACAGTATATCGTTATCGATCCCGGCAATACTCCCTTGGCGAAGTATCAGCTTCTCAAGGAGAGCGAGTACAGAAGCTACTATGAGAGATATGAGGATGATTTCCGCGTCGGAATGGGCGCGGAGGCGATAAAGGAGCTTCTTGCGGAGCTTGATATCGAGGCGATATCAAAGCAGCTCAAGGAGGAGCTCGAAAAGGCTAGCGGACAGAAAAAGGTTCGCATTATCAAGCGTCTTGAGGTTGTCGAGGCATTCCGCACCTCGGGCAACCGCCCCGAATGGATGATCCTCGACGTCGTTCCGGTAATTCCTCCGGAAATACGTCCTATGGTACAGCTTGACGGCGGACGCTTTGCATCCTCCGATCTAAACGATCTCTACCGCCGCGTAATCAACAGAAACAACCGTCTGAAAAGACTTCTCGAGCTACGCGCTCCGCTTATCATCATAAGAAACGAAAAGCGCATGCTTCAGGAAG
>URSW01000098.1 GCA_900550625.1 uncultured Eubacteriales bacterium | reverse complement strand
GCGCGCGGAAGGGTGCATCGGTGAATCCAGCCATAGGCGCGAGAAAAAGCCCGTTTCGCGCGACGGCAGAGCCTATTATTACATCCTTCATCTCATTCGGGCGAGCGAAGAAATTCCCTCGGCGAGCGCGTCGCAGAGGATGTCGATATCTTCCGTGGTGTTGTTATGCGAAAAGCTTATGCGGAGCGTTGAATCCGCCTCTCGCTCGGTCAGACCGAACGCGGAAAGGACGTGCGAAGGCTTGCCGGAGCGCGCGGAGCAGGCGGAACCGGCAGACACGAAGATCCCCTTCGAGGACAGGAAATTGAGCGCCGTTTCGCTCCGGATTCCGGGGAGCGTGAGACTGACGACATATGGAAGATGAACCTTCGGCAGGTTTGCGCGCACGTCGGGAAGACGTTCGGAGACGCGCGAAAGAAGGTAAGCACAAAGACCGTCGATGTGCGCCGCGCGCTCATCCTTGGCGGCACGCGCTTCTTCGACAGCGGCGGCGAAAGCGAGAATTCCCGGCATATTTTCGGTGCCCGATCTCATCGTATCTTCCTGACCGCCTCCGATGAGGTACGGTATGAGCTTCTTCGACTTGAGAATATCGTTTCTTACCCACAGCGCGCCGACGCCCTTCAGTGCGCCGATTTTGTGCGCGCTTGCCGATATCATATCGACACCGAGCTTTCGCGGTGAGGTGTCCGCTTTCATGAATGCCTGAACGGCATCCGTGTGGATCAGAGCGCCGGGCGCGGCTTTTCTTACCGCCGCCGCGGCGCTTTTTACGTCGTAAAGCGCACCGGTCTCGTTGTTTGCAAGCATGAACGATGCAAGAATGACATCCGGCGTCAGCGCGCTTTTCAGCGCTTCGGTGTCGATTGCACCGCCAGCGGTCGGAATGCGTATCACGGCGAATCCGTCCTCGCAGAGCCTCTTTGCGCAAAGGTCGACGGATGTTCGCTGTCCGTGATGAGCACGGCGCCGCGCGTTCCGCCGCTCCCGCTCTTCCTCTTTTTCGCGTATACGGAACCGAAGATCGCAAAATTGTTTGCCTCAGTGCCGGATCCGGTGAAGATCACGCTTCCGTCGGCGTATCCCGCACCGAATCCCTCGGCGACCTCGCGGCGGGCTTTTGCAAGCGCCTTTGCGGTATCGTTGCCGATGGAATATACGGATGAAGGATTTGCCCACAGCGAGGTCATGCCATCGGCGGGCGGACGGCGCCGTTGTTGCGGCATTGTCAAGATATACGTTTCTCATTTGAATTCAAAGTACTCCAGCACAGACTGCATTTCCTCGGTGTGCTCGTCGAATCTGTCCGCAGTCGAGGTATACGTTATGACGTAAACAAGTGACCCCTTTAT
Organism: uncultured Eubacteriales bacterium; assembly: GCA_900550625.1. Classification (GTDB taxonomy): domain Bacteria; phylum Bacillota; class Clostridia; order Oscillospirales; family CAG-272; genus UMGS1312. Next base: position 5,216 of record URSW01000098.1, on the reverse strand, counting down.
CGCGGATGCCTGAATGAATTTGTATGATGTGCCGCCGATTGCCCCGGTGAAGGTCATTTTCTTTGCGGCGACCGAGTTTATGAGGATGTTTTCGTCGGAGATGAGCGAAAAGTCGGAGTATACCTTCTCAAAATCGGGAAGAAATGTGTTCCACCATTCCTCGAGAGTGGAATCGGTGTTTGAAAGCGACCACGTCATTACGGATATCGATGCGGGATCGGACGCGGAGACATACGCGGCGGAAGCGGTAGTCTTTGTATCGACCGTCCATGTCGCGGGAACGAAGAAATAATAATCCGCCTCGTCCGCGGATGCGAGCTGATATCCGTCGGGAATATCGACGTCGGATTTCTTTGAGCAGGAGCAGAATACGGACGCGATCAGCGCCAGCGTTAAAAGCACGGGAATGATTCTTGATTTCGTCATTTCGTTATCTCCTTTTGAGATCGTCATTTAAAATATGATATCACATTACGCCCGTCACTTCAAGGGTTATTTGTAAATATGAAGGAATGTGAAGACGCAAAAACAAAAATAATAATAATTCCTAAAAACGCTTGACTTTGATAAAAGGCTGTGATATACTGATACTGTTAGAAGGAAACCGTGAGCGGATGTACTCGGTTTTCAGTGAAAGGCGGTGCAAACAATGCAGAATTTTACTTCAAGCGACGCAAGATTTGTTTTTGAGGGAAACATAAACAGAGTATATCAGGATATGCTTAAGCGTCTTAAGCCACACGGTTCCCGTGAAGGTACGGATACCGGTCCCGAAAGTGACGGAAAGACTCCGTTCCTCGATATATTCGAGGCAAACCCCGACACCTCATATGAGATCAACCTTGCAAATGCCATCGTTAATTCATGGCTTCAGGGATTCCCTGTGATATACCCCGGCGAGCTTCTTGTCGGAGTTCCGCGCCCCCGTCGCCTTATGCAGGAGCATTTTTCCTACGGTATCCAGCTCAACGAGTGGATCTTGAATGCCGATGTATATAAGGACAGGGCGGACGAGATACGCGCACGTCTCGACAAAGTGCGTGACAAACTTGACCCCGGCGATATCGGCGATATGTATAAGCGTCAGTCCGAAATTTTCGGTATTCCCGCAAACCATGCGGCTTTTACCGGACTCTGGTGGACCGGCGGATATCAGGGACATACGGTTCCCAGCTATGAGAAGCTGCTGCGCTGCGGCATTCCCGGACTTCTCGAAGAGATCGACGAGAGCATCGGGAAGTACGGCAATACTCCCGTGCTTGCAGCATGCCGCATAATCGTAGAAGGACTTGCAAAGTACAGCCTGCTTTATGCCGGCGAGGCTGATCGCCTTGCGGCGGAGAGCACCGGCGAGGATAAGGCGAGATATGAGAAGATCGCCGCAAACTGCCGCAGCATCGCGGTCAACAAGCCCGAGACTCTTTACGAGGCTGAGCAGCTTGCATGGTTCTACTGCCTCTGGGATTGGGTGGACTGCGTAGGACGCTTCGACCAGTATATGTATCCCTTCTATGAGAAGGCGAAGGAAGAGGATGAGACCGCTGCCGACGAGCTTATCGCATCGATGATGATGAAGTTCTTTGAGCACGGTATCCACAACATCACGATCGGCGGTGTTCTGCCCGAGAACGGCGAGGACGCAAGCAACGATCTTTCCTACATCACTCTCCACATTCTCCGCAACTTCCACAATTCTCACCCGAGAATGACGCTTCGTATAAGCGATAAAACTCCGGATACGCTCATCGCGCTTGCTGTTGAGCTTTGGTCCGAGGGAATGAGCGATCCGTCGGTCGTTTCCGATACTCTTGTCATCGACTCCTTTGCGAACAAGTACAAGGTTCCGATCGAGGATGCAAGAGATTACTCCTGCCTCGGGTGCCAGGAGATCGAGATTCCCGGGAAGAGCAATTTCGGATGCGAGGACGGTGCGCTCAGCCTTATCAAGATTCTTGAGTTCACTATGAACAACGGTGCAAACCGCTTCGACGAGTCGGGATACCAGATCGGACTTGCAACCGGACACCTCTACGACTACAAGACCTACGAGGAGTTTGAGGCTGCTTACTTCAACCAGATCGCATTCTTCGTGAAGTATTGGGCAGAGCTTTCCAATATCGGTGCGGAGGTTCGCGCAAAGAACTTCTCCAAGCTTGTCAAGACCGTCACTACATACGACTGTGTTGCAAAGGGCAAGAGCCTTGACGCAGGCGGAAGCCGTTACAACTTCGGATGCGTTGAGACTGTCGGCTTTGCTGCCGATGCACTCTACGCTATAAAGAAGCTCGTATTTGAGGATAAGGTGCTTGACGCAAAGGTTCTCGATGCCGCTATGGCTGCAAACTTCGAAGGATACGACGCGGTTCACCGCATGGTGCAGAATCTGCCTAAATTCGGCAACGACGTTGCCGAGGTGGATCAGCTCGCAAGCCGTCTGCTTGATCATTTCTGGGCAGAGTGCGGCAAGTATGTTTCCTTCCGCGGCGGCGTATTCCTCGGAGCATGCTCGCTTCTTCAGGGTGGTATTCAGTACGGCTACAGTACATGGGCAAACGCAGACGGACGTGTCTGCGGCGAGCCTCTCGGAAACACGATCGGACCGGTCAGCGGACGCGATGTCAACGGACTTACCGCAATGCTCAACAGCGTTGCAGCGCTCGATCTTTCCCGCGGACTCGGCGGAACCACCTGCAACGTCCGTATTTCCAAGGATATCACGCAGGGTGAAGAGGGACGTGCGGCTATCGTTGCGCTCATCAAGACCTACCTTGCAACGGGCGGCATGATGGCACAGATCACAACTGCGAATGTTGATGAGCTTCGTGACGCTCAGGAGCATCCCGAAAAGCATGAGGATCTTATCGTTCGTGTCGGCGGCTTCAGTATCCGCTTCAACGAGCTTGACAGGACTTCTCAAAACGAGATAATTCTCCGCTACAGTGACTAATCTGATAAAAAACGGGCTGCCGCTTTTCGCGGCAGCCCGTTGTACATTTTAAAATGTCGAACGGCAGACCATTACGGAGATGACGGATAATTCGACGGATAAAATATAGAAGCTCGGCATCGGACTTATGCACATTCCGATGAAGGACGGTGGGATCAATATAGATAAGACACAGGGAACGGTCGATTTGTTTGTGCAGAGCTGAGGTGCATATTTTGATACCGCTTATGTTTACGGAGACTGGCAGCCCGAGCTGGCGGCGGGCACACCGAGGTATTGAAAAATCCGGCGTGTGGGAGTTTGTTTCCGAGATGAAGGAGTAGGGGCTGTCCGCCATATGGGATTCTCCTTTCACTATACGGCGGATAAGCTTGACAAGATACTTGCCGCGCATCCGGAGGCGAAATATGTACCGCTCCTTTTTGCGCTTGTCCTCACTGTTTTTGCCGCACTGCGTCGGAACAGCGCGAACCGCGCGAGGCTTAGGCGCGGTGGATGTACATCCTCGAAGGATGAGATTCGCCGTCGCTCTGAACATGGCAGAGAAATTCCCAGCCGTAGCGTTCGTAGAAGGAAACGTGATCCGTGACGAGATACAGCGTGTCGATCCCGCGCTTTTTCATATCGTCGCAGGCGTAGCCGAGCAGCGCACCCGCGATTCCGTAGCAGCGCTTGTCCTCCTCGGTGTATACGGCGCAGACGTTAGGTGAAAGGTCCTTGCGATCGTGAAAATCGTTTGCTATAATGCCGAGCCCGCCTATGATCCTGCCGTCCTCGACGGCGGTGTACCATTGCGGGAACGGTGTGCGTCCGCTCAGACAGTTGTCCATGCTGCGGCGGTATGCTTCGATCGGGATACCCCATTTCTCATGAAACCATCGGGCAGCACGCTCCTCGAGCTCCGGCATATCCGAAAGGGAAATTATTCTGTAATCCATGAATTTTCATCTCTTTTTATATTTTTTTAACGGAGTAAATTATATCGTAAATTTGTGAAGAAATCTACCTTTTCGAAAAAGACGAAAAATGCACCCGGAAATTTTCCGGGCGCATTTTCTCCGTTTGATTCCTCATCCGGGAAGCGCGCGCCGATCCTGCGGTGCCGTTTTACCCCCCGCCGAGTCCGAAGCTGATCGATATGGCGCTGTTTACCGCCGCCATTGCGCCGTCGTCGAGATGTCCCATGCGTTCCTTGAGCCTCGATTTGTCGATAGTGCGGATCTGCTCAAGAAGTACGACGGAATCTTTTGTCAGCCCTGTCACGTTTGACATGACGTCTATATGAGTCGGCAGCGGATTTTTCGATGTGCGGCTCGTTATGGCGGCTGCGATCACCGTTGGACTGTATCTGTTGCCGACGTCGTTCTGAACGATCAGAACAGGGCGAAGCCCGCCCTGCTCGCTGCCCACAACGGGGCTGAGATCCGCATAATAAATGTCTCCGCGCCGAATGTTCACGAGAAAAACTTCCTTTCTTTAACGACATACGATATCTTTGATTTCCTTTTCGTGATTATTATTGTCAGAAGGACATTGTTCTAAACATCGCAGAGTAAAAAATCCCCCGACATTATCAGTATACTCACGGAAACATTTTTTGCATATTTTGTCCGAGGGCGGCATATCAATGTACAGAATAAAGACGGCGGCGGTACGTCGCCCGCCGGGTAAAAGCCAATGTGCAGGGGGGATTTTGATGACAGGCAGAAGCATATATGACGATATCGCCGACCGGACAAACGGCGAGTTTATGATAGGTGTGACGGGCCCCGTGCGTACGGGTAAGAGCACGTTTATCAAAAGATTTATCGAAAGCGCGGTGCTCCCGAGGATGGAGGGCGAGTATGAGCGGACTCAGCTCCGCGACGAGCTTCCGCAATCCGCGGGCGGGCGTACGGTCATGACCGCAGAGCCGAAGTTCATTCCGGATGAGGCGGCGTCGGTGGTGCTGCCGTCGGGCGGAACGCTGAAAATGAAGATGATAGACTGCGTGGGGTACCTTGTTCCGTCCGCGCTCGGCGCGGAGGAGAACGGCGAGGTCCGCATGGTGCATACCCCGTGGGACGAGACGCCGAAGCCGTTTGAAGAGGCGGCGGAGGAGGGAACGCGCCGTGTGATACGCGATCACTCGACGATCGGGATACTTGTCACCTCGGACGGATCGTTCGGCGATATTGCAAGGGATGATTTCGTCGATGCCGAGGAGCGGGTCGCGCGCGAGCTCAGGGAATCCGGCAAGCCGTTCGTGGTCGTCGGAAACAGCGCGCAT
>URSW01000097.1 GCA_900550625.1 uncultured Eubacteriales bacterium | reverse complement strand
AACGCCTGCCGCCGCACTTGTACGCGAATTCGGATACCCCGTCCGATACTGCGAGGGCTATGTTGCAAACGACTTCTCGCGCGACTACTCAACCAATGCACCGTCGTCCTACAAATCCTATGCTCTCGATGAGGACGCACATTCGTGGATCGAGGTCTATCTGCCGTACTTCGGCTGGACGCAATACGAAACGACACCGAAATATGCCGAGACCGTATACAGTCCGAGCTACGAATATATCCCGCCGGCACCTGTCGAAACTCCCACGGAAAACAAGCCAAACGAAGACAAGCCGAAGGTCGAACCCGAGACGACCGAAACCGAAGCAGAAACGGACGAACCGACGGAAGAGCAGATAACGGAGCGCAAGAACCGCGCATATGCCCGCGTGATGAAGTTCATTCTCCTCTGTGCCGCCGCCGTCGCCGCAGTTATCGTAATATTCCGCCTCATACGGTCATGGCTCGGAAAGCGTGCGAAAAAGGAGATCGACAAGCGGAATGCGAAGATAAACGAGGGGCTGGAGTGCAGCAGTCCGGATTCCGAAGAAAACCGCCTTCTCGCGCTCGAGATAGACGACATGATAATGACCACGCTGCGAATCGCAGGAATAGTTCCCGAGGAGGGCGAGGGCGCCGGAGAGTTTGCCTCACGGCTTGAGGAATTTTACGGTGGAATATGCGAAAGCCCGATCGCGGACATATTCGCCTGCATCATGAAGGCAGAGTTCGGCACCACGCTGACCGCCGATGAGCTGCACATCATTGCAGACTTTGCAAACAGACTCGCTCCGTCGGTATATTCGGGACTTGCGCCGTTGAAGAAATTCTACTGGCGGTACATCCGCAGAATGATCTGACCCCGATGACAGCTAGCTACAGTTTTAAGGAAGGAGAATCAGTAGTGGAAAATCCCGATCTGATCCCGTCAGCCGAGCTTGCTTACCTCGGCGACAGCGTTATAGAAGTTCTCGTTCGTGAGCGTCTCGTGCTCACCCCTTCCCCGCAGGCATCTTCAAAGCGTTCTCTCGCTTTTGTGACCGCGGTAGCCCAAAGCAAGGCGCTCGACAACATAATCCCGATGTTCACCGAAGAGGAAAGCGATGTGTTCCGCCGCGGCAGGAACTGCGTTCACTCCGGGATTCCGAAAAGCGCAAGCGCCGCCGAATACAGGCGCGCGACCGGAATGGAGTGCGTATTCGGCTACCTTTGGCTAAAAGGAGAGCACGAGCGGCTGCGGGCGCTGTTCGACCAAGCGTACCGTGATCTCAAAGAATAATCGCACCCGAACGGTGAATCGGGTACTGCGGTAAAGCAAAAAATCCTCCGTATGACAAAATCATACGGAGGATTTATTTTGATCGGGTACTTCGTAGAATATCGGCAAGCAGGCTGCCGCGCCTCATTTCGTTCGGTGCGTCAGAGCGCTTCGTCCTCGGAATAGCGGAGTATTATCTCATCCTGCGCGAAATCGGGAAGCTCGACGAACGGCGCACTGTATCCGCCGACGCGCACGAGGAGGTCGGGATAAAGCTCAGGGGATTCTTTCGCTGCTTTCAACTCTTCAAGCTCTGCGGTAGTGACCTGCGCCATCTGTCCGCCGTTTTCAAGGAACGCCGCCAGAAGAGAAGCAACCTTCTCTCTCGCCTCACTTCCCTGAAGAAGCGATCTCATGACCTGAATATTACAGGTCGTTCCTCCCGTGCCGAGCTCAAGCGGAAGCTTGGCAACAGAGGCGAGGTGTGAGGTAAGACCGCTCTTTGCGTTTCCGGTGCGTGCGCCGATCGTATTGCCGAGCGGAGCACCCGCGAACGTTCCGTCCGCACACGCCGCCATGTTCGATCCGTAGAAGATACCTCCCATAAGCATCGAGCAGGCGCCCATGTAGACGTCCCCGCGTCCGGATTTGTACTTGCGTATCTCCCTCCAGAAAAAGTCGAGGACGCGGCACGCCATTTCATCGACCTCGTCATCGTTATTTCCGAATTTCGGAACATCTGCGAGCATACGGCGGAGATTTTCATAGCCTTCGAAATTCGCATCAAGCGCGGCTTCAAGCTCACGCGCGTCTACCTTCTTTTCTTCAAAGACGAGTTTCTTTATCGCAGTAAGCGAATCCGCCGCCGCTGCCGCTCCGACCGTCTCGATAACGCCGAAGTTATAGACCGCGCCGCCGTCGTCGAGATTGTGTCCCTTCTTTATGCAGTCGTCGGTAAACGCGCTCTTTACGAGCTTGGCGAAGTTTCCGTTTCTTATATCGACACCGCGTCCGCAGAACTCGAGATAAGGCTTCACAAGATAGCTGAGCTGTTTCGTATAGGCATCCCAAAGCTCATCGAATGACTTGAAATTGTGGAGATATCCCGTCTCAATCGACATCTGCGCGCCGGTTTTCCTGCACTTTCCGTTGTTGAGCGTGTACTCAAGAACCTTGGCGATATTGAAGCTGCCGTCCTCGCATCCGAAGTTGCTCTTTCCGGGAATTTCGATCTCCTGACAGCCGAGCATCGTATAATCGTATGCATCCTCCGGAGTTACGCCGTATCCGATGAGTGCGGGCGGCACGACCGTATCCGACACGACCGTGGGATCGGACATACCGGACGCCCACATTGACGTGATCTGCTTCCAAAGCTCCTTCGGAGTCTTCTTATGTATGCGCACCGACATTCTCGGATGCGTGCTGTGGATATGGTAAAGCGCCTGAAGCAGCTTGTATGTAAGATCGTTCGTCTCATCCTTCCCGTCGGGAGACGAGCCGGAAACCGTGATGTTGTGAACACCGAATTCCCACATCTTGTACATCAGGACAAAGATTATATCGTCCTCGTCAAATACGTCGCCGCTGCGGCGGGAGCTGAGAACAAACGGGAACATATACTGATCAAGTCTTCCGACGCAGTCCACGCAATCCCACAGGCAGTAGAACCACATAAGCTGCGCAGCCTGGAAGAACGTCACGGGCGCATCCTCGGCAACGGCGCGGCAGTTTGCGGCGATCTTCGAAAGCTCGTCGGCGCGCACGCTGTCCTTCTCCGCCGCTGCCGCTTTCTCCGCGTAATCCGCGTATATTCTCACCCACGAAGAAAAGCCTTCGAGAATGATCTCAAGCGCACGGTAAAAGTCCGTTTTGTCCTTGTCGTCCGTCTGCGCCGCGCACTCTTTCACATAGCGAAGCGTTTTGCCTATTCCGTCCGAAAGGAGGCGGCGGTAGTTCGGCACGGTGTGTCCCTGATACGCGCCTGCTCCCCAAAGCATACCGACCTTGTCGAGGTTTTCCTCGCCGAAAAATTCCCTTTCACAGTTTCTGACATGGCTGTATCTCATGGGAGACATCTTTTCGCTGAGCTTCTCCATGCGTTTCTTCAGATCTTCCACGGACTCATATCCGTTTGCCTCGTATTCGGATATGTTGGCATGCGGCTCGATCCCCCATGCAAAGTGCTCCCAGAAAAGCCGTCTCGGTCTCGGTTCGCCGACGATTATCTCACCGTCATGTATCACTGGTTCGGTGCAGAGCCACGAATCAACTATTGCATGTGCAAGGCACACGACATACGGCTCTGTATCGGAATGTTTTTCGAATGCGTCAAGAAACGGCGTTTTGCATTCTTTATCGAAAGGTGTATAAGTCCCCTCGCGTTCTTCCTGCGTGAAGATCCGCCCGTTTATCTGTGTATAAAGCATTGCGGAACGTTCGGAACGGTTGATTGTCTTCATTTCGTTATACCTCCGTATTTCGAAAAAACGCTTCGGCGCACCTCTGCCCAAAGCACATCTATCAAGATTATAATCAATCCGCAAAGAGAAAGCAAGGCAAATTTTCTCATGCATCCGAAAAGCCGAAATTCTGCCGTTTACGAAGAAATTCCGTCTCACCGCGCAGCGCACGATATCCCCGAAAAAGCCCCTCATCCGTGCAGTAAAAATACAGCGCCGCAGAACGAAAGCCTCGTTCTGCGGCGCCGCGCAGTTCAAATTATTTATCAGAATCCGCCGTTTCCGGAATTCTTCTGCTTTTTGAGCATTCCCATAAGCTCGTTGAAATCATCTTCGGAAATCGCGGAAGGCTCAACCTCGGGAAGCTCTCCGTTCTTTTCCTCCTCGGTCGGAGCGAATTCGTTTTCCTCGGCAGTGACCTCGGCTTTCTTCTCCTCCTGTGCGGGAGCGGCGGAAGCGGCTGCCTTCGCATCCATCTTCGGAAGCTTCTCCTTGTCATTCGCAAATCCCGTCGCAATGATCGTGATCTTCATCTTGTCCTCAAGCTCGGGATCGAACGACGCACCCCAGATAACGGTCGCATCGTCGGAAGCTTCGTTGGTTATCATGGTCGAAGCAAGATCGATATCCTCAAGTCCGATATCGGGAGATGCGGTTATGTTTATGAGGATGCCGTTTGCACCGGAGATCGAGGTCTCGAGGAGCGGGCTCGAAATCGCCGCCTTCGCCGCGATCTCCGCCTTGTCCTTGCCTGTTCCCTCGCCGACACCCATGTGAGCGTATCCCGCGTCCTTCATGACGGCGGTAACATCAGCGAAGTCGAGGTTTACGAATCCGGGCACGTTGATAAGCTCGGAAATGCTCTGTACGCCGTGACGGAGTACATCATCGGAAATCTCAAACGCATTGAGAAGGGTTATTCTCGATTCGGAAACCTGCTTCAGTCTCTCGTTCGGGATGATGACGAGAGAATCGACAAATTCGCTGAGCGCGGAAATGCCGAGCTCCGCCTGATCCATTCTGCGCTTTCCTTCGAATGCGAACGGCTTGGTAACGATACCTACCGTGAGGATTCCCATCTCTCTTGCGACACGCGCAACCACGGGAGCCGCGCCCGTTCCGGTTCCGCCGCCCATTCCTGCGGTGATGAACACCATATCGGCACCGCTTATTGCATTCTTGATCTCCTCAAGGCTCTCCTCCGCCGCGCGTCCGCCGATCTCGGGGTTGCTTCCGGCTCCGTGTCCCTTCGTTATTTTCTCGCCGATCGGGATCTTGTGAGTCGCATTGGAGTGAACAAGAACCTGCTTGTCCGTATTGATCGCAATGAAATCGACCCCGCGGACGTTGGAAGTTATCATACGGTTGACGGCATTGTTTCCGCCGCCGCCGACTCCTATTACTTTAATGTTTACGCCGCTTTCGAAATTCTCATCAAGTTCAAATGGCATCGTTATGTCCTCCGAATTTTCCGTATTTTTAATTTTCCGCACGCGGCACATACAGTGATATGCAATTCTTCCGTGCTTTTTTATCTGTCTGTTTTTATGCAAGGCTGCCAACGGCAATTGCCTTTTATAATATAATATACTTATTTGAAAGGTTTTGCAATAGCTTTATCAAAAAAAGTGCGATTTTTTTCGCATTTTTCTTCCGTTTCGGCTGATTTTTGTCGTATTTTTCCTTTTTTGACATCAGACATGTATTTTATACATTTGCATAAATATATTTTGCAAATGTATAAAATCAATCGAGCTTCAGCGTGTTATCCACGGTGACCGTGGTTTTCGAGGTATTGCTCAGGTCGATTTTAGCCTTGTTTTCCCCGTTGAACATCTCGTCCTCGAGGACCTTCGATGCGACCTTCAGCTTCAGCGCCGTATCGGAATACCCTCCGAAATCGAGAAGATATTTTCCGTCGCAGTTCATTTTCAGAGAATAAAGATCCGCAAGGTCGACCGAACGTATTCTTCCGGCAAGCGACGACGAAAGAAGTGCCGAAGCAGTTGCCGCGACCTGATCCGACGCAAAGGAATCACGGAATTCAACAGTCTCTCCGCACACGGCGGAAACAAGCGCAGGCAATTTCAGTATGCACAGATTTTCGACCTTCTCCGGCGGTGCGTCCTTCTCAAGCACGCAAAGCTCGCCCGAAAGGATGAAATATCTCCCGTATATCTGCGCGGCAAATTCCGCCTTTTCTTCCTCCACGGTGAACTTTATCCTGTTCGGAATGGCGCGTTCCACCTTCAGAGATTTCACATACGGGCACTTTTTCTTCATCAGAAGCTCGGCGGTACGCGAGCTGAAGGAATAGAGGTTGTCCCCGCTTTTCACGCCTGACGCCGCGATTATCTCGTCTGCGGTATAGGTCGTATTTCCTTCAACGGAAATATCGCTTATAACAAACAGAAGCTTATACGCAATAAATACCGCCGCCGCAAACAGCGCAAATATAAGAACGAATGCAGCGAAGGCGCGCATCGCCCTTCGGCTCTGCCTGTTATGCACGGTCCGCTCATACGCTTCCATGCGGCGCGCCTCATCCTCGGCGTCGGCAACGCGCTGACTGAGTCGCTCCTCGTAGATTCTCTCATACAGTCCGGGAGAGGCGTCTTTTTTATTTTTCCGTTTCACGGGACGTTCTCCCCCTTCCGAAATAAGGTATTATGCCTGTCCCACCGGGAGTGAATTATCTCCCGATAAGGCTGAGAACATCCCTGTAGATCAGCTTATTTGCATCGGGAACGGCAAATGCGCGGATCCTCTCGCCCATGCTTTCCCTCATTTTTTCGCCCTCGTCCGAGAGAAGCTTTTCCACGATTCCGTTGAGCGCGCCCGCGTCAAGTGAGCATTCCTGG
>URSW01000096.1 GCA_900550625.1 uncultured Eubacteriales bacterium | reverse complement strand
GTGTCCGCCGCCACGATGACGAACGGTGATGCGGCCGTAGCTGTTTCTTCCGGCATTCTTCTTCTTGATTACAACAAGGCTTCTTTCGGGGGTGAACTTGGTGACCTCATCAAAGGTGGGCACGGTCATGCCGCGACGACCCGGAGTTGTAGGCTTATATTTGATAGTAGGCATTTATCCGCACCTCCTCAGTTGAGTCCCTCGAAGAACTCTATCGTCTTGGAGCCGGGCTCGAGAGTAACGATCGCCTTTTTCCAAGCAGCCGTGTATCCCTGGCTGTAACGGAGTCTTCTGGGCTTCTTCTTCATGTTGATGGTGTTGACGCTCTTTACGTCGACCTTGAAAAGCTCTTCGACCGCAGCTGCGATCTCGGGCTTTGTCGCATCCTTTGCGACCTTGAAAACATACTTCTTATCAGCCGTAAGGTCCATCGATTTCTCGGTGATGATCGGCTTGATTATGATATCCTGTGCAAGCTTCATTCTGCGTACACCTCCTCGATCTTGGTTACAGCGTCCTGCGCCGCAACGAAGGAATCGGCATTGAGAATGTCGTAGACGCTGAGCGTGTTGGCAAGCGTTACCTTGACACCGGGGATGTTGGCAAGGCTCTTTACGACCTTTTCGTCCTTCTCGGGGAGAACCACGAGCGACTTCTTGCCTGCTCCGATATCGGAAAGCATCTGTGCCATTGCCTTGGTCTTGAATTCAGCAGCAGCGATCTTGTCCACGACGATCATCTCGCCGGACGCAACCTTTGAGCTGAGTGCGCTGAACATTGCGACTCTCTTGACCTTCTTGTTGAGCTTGACCTTGTAGAGGCGGGGCTTCGGTCCGAGAGCGACTCCGCCGTGCGTCCACTGAGGAGCGCGGGTCGATCCCTGTCTTGCGCGTCCCGAGCCCTTCTGGCGCCACGGCTTGCGGCCGCCGCCAGACACCTCCGCGCGGGTCAACGCACTCTGAGGGTGGACTGTGTTCCCTGTCTCTGATTGGAGAGATATGCTCTTACTGCCGCATGGAGGACAGGCGCGTTTACTTCGGCGGCAAATACGCGGTCGGAAAGGTTCATCTTGCCGACTTCCTTGCCTGCCATATTTACTACTTTAATTTCCGGCATGTTCGTTCCTCCTATGCTTTGACGCCGTCGCGGATAAATACGATGCCGCCCTTTGCGCCCGGGACTGCGCCCTTGACAGCGATAAGGTTCTTCTCGGCGTCTACCTTGACGACCTCAAGATTCAGAATTGTAACCTGTTCGTTCCCGTACTGTCCCGCCATGTGCTTGTTCTTGAAGACTCTGGACGGAGACGAGTTTGCACCCATCGATCCGACCTGACGGTGAATCGGTCCGGTACCGTGTGTCATTTTAAGAATGTGGGCGTTCCATCTCTTGACCGCGCCGGTGTATCCGCGTCCCTTCGTGATGCCGGTAATGTCGACCTTTTCGCCTGCGGCGAAGGTATCGGCGGCCACCACGTCTCCGAGATTGAGATCAGCGGCGTTCTCGAGGCGGAACTCCTTCAGGTGTTTCTTCGCGGAAACTCCTGCCTTTTTGAAATGTCCCTGTGCGGGTTTGCCCGTATGCTTATCCTTCGCATCCTCGAATGCGAGCTGCACAGCTTCGTAACCGTCGGTCTCGGCGGTCTTCTTCTGTGTTACGCAGCAGGGGCCGGCCTCGATAACCGTAACGGGGATAACGAGTCCGTTTTCGTCGAAAATCTGGGTCATGCCCAGCTTCTTTCCGATGATTCCTTTTTTCATGATTTCCTCCTGTAAGGTTATTGGTTGGTGCGCTTGGAATTCCCGGCAGCCACGCCGGACGCGCCAACTTGACCTTTTCCGTCATCAAGTCTCCGATCCCGACGGGATCCCTGACTCTGTGCGGCGGATTCGGCTTTTTCGGCGTTTATGATGCCTGACGCGATCTTATTTAAGATCAATCTCAACGCCGGCGGGGAGCTCCACGTTCACGAGAGAATCGATGAGAGCCTTGGAAGGCTTCGAGATCTCGATGAGACGTGTGTGGGTGCGCTGTTCGAACTGCTCACGGCTGTCCTTGTACTTGTGCACCGCGCGGAGAATCGTGATGATCTCCTTCTTCGTGGGAAGCGGAATGGGACCGGATACTTCGGCACCGCCGCGCTTTGCGATCTCGACGATCTTCGCCGCAGCCGCATCGACGAGCGTGTGCTCATAGCTCTTGAGTCTGATTCTCACTTTCTCATTCACTGCCATTTAGGTTTTCCTCCTTTTTAATCTTTGATGAGGAGGGAACACGGTTCCGGGTGTATCTTTGCCCGTCTTAAACAAGCCGGACTTCGCGCGGGGTTAAGACACGCGAACTCCGGACAAACAAAGACGGCGGATCACCCCGCGGGACGGCTGCGCAGCATACACTGCCCTCCCCCGCGTTCGCCTTCGCCCGGTTAACGGACATACTCTGCGGAAATTACCCTCTCAGGCGCAGTCACCCATAGAGGCAACCTCCCGCTTCATCGCACATCAAGCCTTTTGATTTTACCACATTTCACTATATAATGCAACTGTTTTTTTGTTCCGGTACGATTTTTACGGTGTAGAAATTTTCCGTATTTTCATAATCATTTTTTGTAAAATATGCACAACGGATTTTCGGGCGCAAAAAAGGCAAAACTTATTCGGAGAACTTGTTCCAAAAAACATACCGCGCTATTGCGAAATGCGAAAATTTATGGTATTATATAAAAGTATCTTATTTTATATATACACGATATACACGCCTTCGTCTCCGGACGTTTTGCACCGTCCCGTACCGGAAATCACGTTCGCGGTCTGAAGACGGTAAAGAAACGCATCATGTTTCCTGCCGCGTAAAAAACGTGCAGTACACAGAACATATAAAAGAAAGGAAGCCTTTTTCAAAGGCATGTCAAACCGAAATGAAAAAATCACTCACATCGACGGCGATATCTGCCGTCTCAATCATAATCGCTGCGATCTCCGGCGTTCTCTTCTGGGTTTCGTTCAGGACAAGTTTTGACATGACCGTGGAGCATTTCAGCCGCACACCTATCGTTGCGGCATCATACATCATGCTCGGAATATCGGTCGTGCTTGCAGTCTGCGCCGCGTTTCCGATCCTCTCGGTGCCGCGCGGCATCGAGCTTCGTGATTCCTCGGTGTTTTCCTTGTTCTCGTATATTCTTTGTGCGGCAGCGTTTGCCGCCTACGCTGCGGAAACGCTGATCGCCTACCGCTCCCGCCTCGCGTATCTGTTTACAAAAGCGAACGTGCTTCCCGCGCTTATGACGTTGCTCGCGCTTGTCTCCGCGGCATACTTCCTGATCTGCGCATTCGCGCCGAAATTGAAGAACGCACGCTCGGTTCTTGCATTCGCACCGATCGTCTGGGCGGGGCTCTGCACGCTCAGCATATATTTTGACAGCTCCCTCTCGATAAACAATCCGACAAAAGCGCTGAATCTTCTCGCAGCGGCGCTCATCCTCATATTCCTCTGCGAAGACCTCCGCTACGCAATCGGAACGCAGTGCGCCTCCATCGGAGTTTTCACCTCGGCAGCTGCGGTTTCGTGCTCGATTGCCGTCGCATTTCCGCGCCTTGCGATATCTCTCGCGGATTCCGAGGGATTCGGCTTCGGCATAATAGATTCCACGCTCTTCGCCGCAGTCGGCATTCTTGCGGTCTCGCGGCTCATATCCGCGCTTTCCGCCGCATCACAGCGAAATCACACGCCCCGCCGCGCTTCAGGCGGCAATACCGATGACACACCCGCCGAAAGCGATGAGGTCGCCGCGTCCGGCAAATCGCACGACTGTGCGGAAAGCAGTGCGGACGACCGCGCGGACGGCTGAGCGCGCAGGCAGAATATCCGCAAGCAAAGTCCGCGTTACGCGGCAAAGTGCAATAAAACCGTGCCGCCGTGCGGCAAAGGAGTTAAAAATGTTTTCCAGAACCGTTTCAAGGATAATATGCACCGCCCTTGTGCTCGCATTCGCCGTTCTCTCCGCGATCTCCGCGGTATGCGCCGATTTTCCGGAGCAGCGTGCTTCCGTATATGTGTACGATTCCGCCGACGTGATCTCCTCCGAAATCGAGGACGACATAAACCGACGCGCGGACGCGCTCTATGCGATGTGCGGTGCGCAGATAATCACCGTGTGCGTGACGACCACGGGTGACACGCCCATCGACAAGTACACCGCAGAGCTTTTCAACACATGGAAGATCGGCTCGGTTCAGCGCAACAACGGAATGCTTCTCATAATGGCGACCGAGGACCGCGAATATTGGATTCTCCAGGGCAACGGCATCAAGAACGACATAACCGACAGCGATCTTCAGGCAGTGAACAACGAATGCCTCGAGCAGTATTTCCGCGATGAGAAGTACGGTGAGGGCGCGCTCGCGGTCTTCGACCGCCTGCTCGAAAAGTTTCAGGCTCTCTACTCGATCGACATCTCGAATTGGGACGGCAAGTACATCGATTTTTCGTATCCCGAGACGGAAAGCGAGAGCGGCGACGCGCAGAAGCAGACCTCCCCCGGAAAACCGCTCATGGGATTCTTCAAGACGGTCCTCTGGATCGCGGCGGCGGTACTCCTTATCGTGATCGTATTTGTCACCGTATCCGTCCTGCGCCGCTCGGAATTCGCAAACGGTTCATTGCTCCGCAGGCGCAGAAACAAGGTCGGACACAGCCCGTACGTCGGAATTCCGCCGAAAGTCAACCTCTCCGGAAACCGCGGCGGCGCGCGCCGTCCCACGTCCGCCGGCGATCCCCGCGCCCGTCAGAACGGCTATGCGCAGAACGGAATGAGGCAAAACACTCCCCCCGCGCGTCCGGGACAGCCTCGCGAAATGCAGAATCCGCAGTACACTCAGGATCCCCGGATGCGCAGTCAGCAGGAGTACCGCGCCGATCCCCGGTACACGGGAGAGCGCGATCCGCGCCGCGTTCAGCGTGACGCACAGAATACCGTATATCCGCAGAATCCGCCGTACATCGGTCAGGGAGGCAATGTGCCGAGCGGCAATCCCTACGGGCAGATAAATCACCGAAACGGCGACGTCCGGCGGACGCAGGGAAATCACGGCGGTGCAAACACAGCCGGAAGGCAGTATCCCGACGGCAGTCAGGACGGGAGACAATGATTTCAATCAGTGTAAGCGACCTCTCATATAAAATAGGGGAGAAAGTGATTCTCGATTCCGTTTCGTTTTCGCTCGACGCGGGGGACCGCCTCGGCATAGTCGGCGTGAACGGTGCGGGAAAATCAACGCTGCTCGGGATGATTACGTCCCGTCTCACTCCGACCGAGGGCAGTGTATACATTGCGAAAAACTACCGCGTCGGAGTGCTCGAGCAGAATTCGCTGTCGGACAGCGCCCTTTTTGCGGACGGCGGTGAGGAAACCGTGCTCGACCGGATGTACGACGCATTCGGAGAACTGCGTTCGATCGAAGCACGGCTTGCCGTGCTTCAGGAAAAGCTCGACACCGCGTCCGGCGCGGAGCTTGAGTCGGCGGCATCCGAATTTTCGTCGCTGAACGCGCGTTTCACGGAAGGCGGCGGACTGTACTACAAATCGAAATGCAAAAGCATACTCATACATCTCGGCTTTCCCGAGAGCATGCACTCGCAGCCGATCTCCAGTCTGTCGGGCGGAGAGCGAACGAGACTGCTTCTCGCGCAGCTTCTCGCATCGGAGCCGGAGCTTCTGATACTCGACGAGCCGACGAACCACCTCGACACAGACACGATGGCATGGCTTGAGGAGCATCTCTCGTCGTATCCGAAAACCGTGATCGTCGTGAGCCACGACCGTTTCTTCCTCGACCGCGTGACGAACAAGACGCTCGATATAGAGAATCGGCGCGCGACGCTCTACAAATGCCCGTACTCCGCGTTTGCCGAGCAGAAAAAGCAGGACTACCGTGCGAAAATGAAGAAATACGAGCTCCAGCAGAAGGAGATCGCGCGGCAGGAGGCGATCATCGAGCAGCAGCGCCGCTTTAACCGCGAAAAGAACATCATCAAGGCGGAAAGCCGCATGAAGGCGCTCGAGCGCATGGAAAAGGTCGAGCGTCCCGACGACGCGCCGAAGGGGATCGGTTTTTCGTTTCGCGCCGGGATCGAAAGCGGAAACGATGTTTTGTCGGTGAAGGAGCTTTCGATGGGCTTCGGTCAGAACACGCTTTTTTCCGGCATATCGTTTGATGTGAAAAAGCGCGAACGGGTGTTCATCCTCGGTCCGAACGGCTGCGGAAAATCGACACTCGTCAAGATTCTGTGCGGACTGATGCGTCAGAAGAGCGGGCGCGTGGACTTCGGATACAACGTGGAGCTCGGCTACTACGATCAGGAAAACCAGAATCTCACCGACACGAAAACGGTTCTCGACGAGCTGTGGGACGCATACCCCACGATGGCGGAGCGCGATATACGGAGCGTGCTCGCACAGTTTCTTTTCCGCGCGGAGGATGTGTCGAAAAGCGTATCCGTCCTCTCGGGCGGTGAACGCGCGCGTCTCACCCTTGCGAAGCTGATGTTCCGAAAGATGAATCTTCTGATCCTCGACGAGCCGACAAACCACCTCGACATATCGTCGCG
>URSW01000095.1 GCA_900550625.1 uncultured Eubacteriales bacterium | reverse complement strand
GTCACTGTCACCTATCATTGACATTCCTACATTCGCCGCCCGCCGAGGTTTCCCATTCCATGCTGTCCTGTTCATCCTTCAGCCCGGCGTCGTAGCTTGCCAGCGTCTCCATATCAAATTCCGTATCGCAGTACGGGCATTTCATCTTCTGAAGACTGCTGTCAAATTCTATCGCACCGCCGCAGCACGGGCATTTGTATTCTTGCAGTGTTGGCATTCTATCCTCCTGTTGGCATTTTGTATCGGATGTGAAGCCGTATTCCACGGCTGCACATCAGCCGCTTCACGCGCTCGCTCCGGCGTGATCGGCGATGTAAGACCGAAAAGCCTTGACACCGCCGCATTTTATTCCTTGCCGGACCATTTGCGAAAAATTACTTCCGGTCGCTCTCGTCAAAAGGATCGCCGCATTCGGGGCAGAACTTCGGAGGATGCGCGGGGTCCTCGGGCTCCCAGCCGCATTTGTCGCAGCGGTAGAGAGGCGCGCCCTCCGGCTTTTTCGCGCCGCAGCTCTGACAGAACTTGCCCTTGTTTACCGTGCCGCATGAACAGGTCCATCCATCCGTATCCGCAGGCTTCGGAGAACCGCATTCGGGGCAGAATTTGCCGGTCGCCGCAGCGCCGCACTTGCATTTCCATGCGCCTGCCTGTACGGGTTCCGGCTTCTTTGCGCCGCATTCCGGACAGAAATTCCCGGTCACGACCGCGCCGCAGGAGCATTTCCAACCATCCGCCGACGGTGCGGCGGGAGCAGCCGCGGCCTGCTGCTGAGCCTGCTGATTCTGCTGACCCATTGCGAAAAGGTTCTGCGCATTCATTCCGCCTCCCGCATTCATCGCCATGCCCATACCCATGAAGCCTGTCATGGCACCTGCCTGATTGCCCGCTGCCGTCTTCATGGCATCCGCCTGGGCGCCAACCAATGTTGCCGCCGCCATGGTGGGATCTCGCATTATTGCCGCACGCTGTGCCTGCTTGATCATTTCGGCATCTTCCTCCGGCAGTGTGACGGAGCCGAGCGCGATGCTGACTACCTTGAGCCCGCGCAGCTCGCCCCACTTGGCCGAGAGCGCCGTGTTCATGGCTTCTTCGAGATCGGTATTGTGGCTGACGATCTGATTCGGACGCAGTTCAAGATCGGACAGCTTGCCGAACGCGGGTTGAAGCGCGCTGACAAACTCGGTCTTCAGCTGACCGTCAAGCTCGTCGCGGCTGTATTCCTGCTCCACGTTCCCGCAAACATTGGTGTAGAAGAGCAGGGGATCTGCGATCTTGTAGGAGTATACGCCGGAGCAGCGCACCGAAACGTCTAAGTCAAGTCCGATCTTCGAATCGACCACGCGGAACGGGATGGGGTTAGGCGTGCCGAATTTGTTGTCGATCAGCTCCTTGGTGTTGAAATAGTAGACACGCTGATCCTTTCCGGTGTCTCCGCCGTAAGTAAATCGTTTGCCGATTGTCTTGAACGTCTCCTTAATGCTCTCGCCGAGATTTCCCGAGAAGATCGAAGGCTCCGTCGAGCTGTCGTATGTAAATTCGCCGGGCTCGGCGCATACCTCGACGACCTTGCCCTGTTCCACGATGATCATGCACTGACCGTCGGCGACGGCAATACCCGATCCGTTCGATATGATGTTGTCGCTTCCTTTTGTGTTTGACGAGCGTCCCCCGACCCGTTTTTGTCCTTTTGTTACAAGCACCTCTTTCGGTATCGATTCACAGTAGAAAAATTCCTTCCACTGATCTGCAAGCGTGCCTCCGAGGGCACCGATTCCCGCTTTGATAAGTCCCATTTTGTAGTTCTCCTTCCCGTTTTTCGTAAGAATTTTTGTCGGATGATTCGTTTCTTCTGTGAGACTATTATAAAATAATGAAGCTGCGTTGTCAATCGCTATCGCCTTCATCCGTAAGTTTTGTTTTGAAGATATTGACAGAACGGATTTTATTTCGTATAATTAAAAACAAATGTTTCAGAACGTGTTGTTCTGAAAGGTTCTTTGAGACAGGAGAGATAAAATATGCCGCCGAAGCCTAAGTTTACAAAAGATGAGATCGTCGATGCGGCGCTTGATATTGTTTCGCGTGACGGTGTCGAAGCCATGACGGCGCGTGAGGTCGGCGAAAGACTCGGCAGCTCGGCACGTCCTATTTTTACCGTGTTCGGCAGTATGGAGGAGCTTTACGGAGAGGTACGCAAGGCTGCAATGAGGAGATTTGAATCGTATTCGGAGAAGGCGGCGGACGTGCAGCCCGTTTTTAAGCGGGTGGGAATGCAGATGGCGCTGTTCGGTGTGGAAGAGCCGAAGCTTTACAGACTTCTGTTCATGCAGGAGCACAGCGACGCCGTCACCTTCAACGATGTATTCAGTGAGCTCGAAACGACCGCGGACATGTGCATAGACGCTATATGCAGCGACTACGGATTGGACCGCGAAGCGGCGAAGAAGCTTTTTGAAAACGTGTGGATATACACCTTCGGGGTTGGCGCTTTATGTGCTTCGAAAATGTGCAGTTTTTCAAAAGAACGCCTCAGCCGTATGCTGACGACGGAATTCAAGGCTATGATGATGCTTGTCAAATCCGGCGGAATCGACTGAGGAGCTTCTTTGATGAAATACACAGACAATCGCCGCACGATATCGGACGGCGGAGAATATGATGAATCCCGGCCCGATATCAGCCTTTATTACGAAGAATACGGGGACGGAAGTCCGCTGATACTTCTCCATGGTAACGGAGAGGATCACACTTATTTTTCTTCGCAGACGCCTTTCTTTGCGAAGAAATTCCGCGTTATAACTCCGGATACAAGAGGTCACGGAGCCACGCCGCGCGGCGAAGGGGAGTTCACTCTGAACCGCTTCGCGGACGATCTGTACCGCTTTATGACCGAAAAGGGTATTGCAAAATCGCACATACTCGGCTTTTCGGACGGCGCAAACATTGCGATGATCTTCGCTTTGCGACACCCGGAAATGACAGACAGGCTTATCCTGAACGGCGGGAACCTTTCACCCGACGGAATACGGCGCACGACGCAGATTCCGATCGAGATCGGATATCGGATCGCACGCCGCTTCGCGGGAAAAAGCGCAGACGCGAAGAAAAATGCTGAGCTTCTCGGACTTATGGTGAATGAGCCTCACATATTGCCGGAGAGCCTTTCGGGGATCACCTCGCCGACGCTTGTTATCGCCGGAACGCGTGATCTCGTGAAACGGAGCCATACCGAGCTGATCGCATCGGCGATCCCGGATTCGCAGCTTTGCTTTGTTCGCGGCGATCATTTCGCGGCAAGCCGCAATCCTTCGGAATTCAACGAAGCCGTCATGCGTTTTCTCGGCGGAGAGGAAGGTGCCGGGATGCATGAATTAAAATATGTGACAAAACAATAATTATTAGCCGAAACGGTGCGTTTTTCAAAAAAGCACCGTTTTTCCGGTACACTCGGCATGCGTTACAACATGGTGGTGAAAGTCCACTACAGGCATGGCGGTAGGAACTGTTAGCAGATCTTGAAACCGCACGCGTCGCTCTCGAAGGGCGTACGCCGGCGCTCTGCAAGAACGGCGAAGTTATAACGAGCGACGGACGCGGCGTATCTCCGATGCTCGGATTTATCCGCGAAGGGAAGGACTTTGCCGGGTATTGCGCCGCCGATCGCGTTGTCGGGAGAGCGGCTGCAATGCTCTTCGTGAAAGCGGGAGTGCGTGCGGTTTTTGCGGATGTCATGTCCGTCGGCGCAGAGCGGCTTTTGAAGGCGCACGGAATTGAGACGGGCTGCGATACGGATGATATCGACGGCGGAATGCTCAGAATAATAAAGAAAGCGGATGAAATGAAAAAATTCCGGAAATGAGCGAAAAGGACCGATGAGGATAACTCATCGGTCCTTTGGTTTGAAATTTGCCCGCGGAAAACCCGTGATTCGGAGGATAGCGAACGTTATCCGAATTTTACGGATTTCGCCCATTCGGAGATCTGCGCGCGGCACTGCTCCGCGTTTTCGTCGGATACTGCAAACTGCACCATCCAGAATGCGTCGTCGGTTTTGTATATGTAGGGGAAATAACGGTACGTTTCGTTTGTGTCGGCATTGGTGAATTTGTATTCGATATACGTCAGATCGCCGTCGGACTTTACCTCCGCATTGTCGAGATTGTTGCTTTCCTTGGTGAGCTCGGCATAGTCTTCGGCGGTGCAGTCCCGCAATTCTTCAAGGGACGAGATGTCTTCCTTCGACACGAAAACCGCAATATTCTTTGAGGAGTACGCCGCAAGGTAGCCGTCTACGTTCTCCTCGGTGAAGGCTTCGGTGAGCGTTATGCCGAATCCGTCCGTCGAAAAATCCTTTTTTCTGCTTTGCCTGCCGGAAAGCAGCGCGGTCGATGCGGCAACGACTATTGCGATTCCGACAATTACGGAAATTATCATGACCGCCGTGCCGCGATGCCCCGATTTCTTTCGCCGGGATTCGGCGGAATCGTTGTTGTCGAATCGGAATGAATTTCCGGAGGAGAGACTGAATCTGTTTCGTCCCGAAAGAAAGACGTCTTCGCTGCCCGCGGGAAGGGCATAGCAGTCGAAGCAGACGCTTTTGCTTAACTCGTCGGCGATCACGAAGATCTTGACATCATCTTCACCGATCGGGAAGGTCTTTCCCTCACCGTTTTTCAGTTCTCCGATCCTGCGGCACGGCGTGCCGTCTATGACGGTCTCGCCGTGCTCTTTGTCCTCGGCGAAAACCTTCATTGTTATGAGGCAGGCGACAAAGCTTTTCTCTCTTTTGACGGTTAAATTTCTCATTGCGGAATCCTTTCTCGATACCGTGATTTTGAGGCTTTGATTATTCTACCACAAAAGCCTCTCCGCCGCAATACAAAAAAGCGAAAAACGTTCGGCGCGCCGATGAGCTTTAATGATGCTGTGTGCGAAAATATCCCCGCAAAACCCGCACCGAACGAAGTTCGGTATACCGAGCGCCGCCGCGCTTACGGGATTTTTGCCCTGCCGTCCTCTTTTCGCCTGACGATGGTTCATATTTGCCGATACGAAGTGCGGCAAGTTGCCCAATTTACGGAATTTCCGAAAGCCGAAAATTAATTATTGAGCCGAATTTCAGAAAAATAGGGCTAAGGTATTGATTTTGTAATATGTTTTTGATATACTATGAATATCTGAAATATATTGGCTGTCAGTCGGGAGAATTACAATGATTTCTAAAGAAGTTACAATAAAAAACAGCGTAGGCCTTCATGCACGTCCGGCTACTTTCTTTATTCAGAAGGCAAACACATACAAGAGCACCATCTGGGTTGAGCGCGACGACAGAAAGATTAACGCGAAGAGCCTTCTCGGTGTGCTTTCTCTCGGTATCGTAAAGGATATGACGATAACGATAATTGCCGACGGAAATGACGAGCAGGATGCGGTGAACGGTCTTTGCGCGCTTATTGAATCTGCCTTCGACGAGAAATATCTGTAAAAGAAACGGCGCTTGCAGCTCCGCCCTGCCGGATACGGGAAGCTTATTCCGAACGGTGAGGCGGGGCGTTTTGTTTTACGGGAATCGTGCTTCCGAATGATCGCCCGGGTTTGCGGGAAAGATATCCCACGAAAGAGTTTTTTCGGATAAGGATACTTCCCGTGCGGGCCGACGTGCTCAAGAGGCTTCGGAGATTGCACGGGAAATCGGATGCGGTGCCCGTCGCGGACGGTATTTCGCCGACGGACGCCAGGGGCGGATGTGCGCCAGAGACACAGGAGGAGCGCGTTATATGAAAAACGAACTCTCGGCAGAGGAGATACTCTCCGGACTTCATCAGAAGGCAATGCGTCTTCCGCGTTCTCCCGGCGTTTATATTATGGAGAACGCCGACGGCAAGGTCATATATGTCGGCAAGAGCCGTTCGCTGCGCGACCGTGTGGAGCAGTATTTCCACGGCTCTCACGATATTAAGACGACGAGGATGGCGCAGTCGGTCAGATCGTTCAGATTTATCACCACATCGACCGAGATGGAGGCGCTTGCACTCGAAAACAACCTTATCAAGCAGTACAAGCCGAAATACAACATACTGCTGAAGGATTCAAAATCATATCCGTATGTCAAGATAACGGCAGAGGAATACCCGCGCCTTACGGTGACCCGCAAGAGGCTCAACGACCGCGCATCCTACTTCGGACCGTATTCCGGAACGGGCGTTATTTATCCGGTCCTCCGCGCGCTTGAAAAAGCGCTCGGGATCCCTTCATGCACGAGAAAATTCCCGCGCGACATAGGCCGTGAGCGTCCGTGTTTGTATTATCAGACGGGGCGGTGCTGCGGGGTCTGCACCGGAAATGTGGCCCGTGAGGAATACGCCGGGCTTATAAAAATGGCTTCCGATGTCCTGCGCGGAAAAAGCGCTGCGGTCATCGAACAGCTTAACGAGAAGATGCTCGACTGCGCGGAGCACGAGCTTTACGAAAGTGCGGCAAGGTGGCGCGATGCGATATCGGCAATAAAGGCGCTCGGCGACGGCAAGCGCCGCACCGGAGACGCCAAGGCGGAATACGACGTGATCGGGTACTATTCCGATGCTTCGGGAGAATGCGCGGCGGCGTTTTACGTCAGGGCCG
>URSW01000094.1 GCA_900550625.1 uncultured Eubacteriales bacterium | reverse complement strand
CGGCCGATGCCGACACTCTCGCCCTTTATTCCGCGGACGCACTTCGACTCGCACTGCGTCTCCTGCGGACATACTCTGCCGCATACGGCGGGAAGCGAGCTTGCCTCGGAGATCACGCGGTACGCGCCCTCGAAATCCCCCTCGGCGACCTTTGCGATAAACGCGGGAATGTGTATCCTGACCGGGCATCCGGAGACGCACGGCATATTCCTGCAGTTAAGACACCGCTTCGCCTCGTCGCTTGCCTGCTCCTCGGTGTATCCGAGAGCGACCTCGTCGAAGTTGCGCGCACGCACCTCGGGCGCCTGGGAGGGCATTTCATTCTTTTTCGGCGACATGTTCGGCATCAGTTTTCACCGCCTTTCTTCAGAAGATTGCATACATGCTCGCGGGCGGCAGCCTCTTCGCTGCGGTAGATCGCGCCGCGCTTCATCGCCTCGTCGAAATCGACGAGGTGTCCGTCGAAATCGGGACCGTCGACGCAGGCGAACTTCACCTCGCCGCCGGTGAGACGGCAGCCGCCGCACATTCCCGTTCCGTCGATCATTATGGGATTCATCGACACGGTGGTCTTTATCCCGTATTCCTTTGTAAGAAGACATACGAATTTCATCATCACAAGCGGACCGATCGCAATGACCTCGTCGTACTTCTCACCCGATTCGATCAGCGCGCGCAGAGCGTCGGTGACAAGTCCCTTTTCGCCCGCGCTTCCGTCGTCGGACATCAGACGGTATTCGTCGGATACCGCGCGGAACTCGTTCTCGAGGATCACGAGATCTTTCGTGCGGAAGCCGACTACCGAGTGAACGGCCGCGCCGTTTTCGTGGAATTTTTTCGCCACGGGATACGCGATCGCGCATCCGACGCCGCCGCCGATGACGGCGACCTTCTTCCTGCCTTCGGTTTCGGTCGCGCGTCCGAGCGGACCGACGAAGTCCCGTATATATTCACCCTCGGAGAGGGCGTTCAGCTTTTTCGTCGTCGCACCGACGATCTGGAAGATTATCGTGACGGTGCCGCCTTTGCGGTCGTAATCAGCCACGGTGAGCGGAATGCGCTCTCCGTTTTCGTCAACGCGAAGAATTATGAACTGACCCGGTTCGACCTTTGCGGCGACGAGCGGCGCGTCGATCACCATCTTCGTGACCGTCGGGTTCAGATTTTCCTTTTTTACTATTTTGTACATCGGTATATAATTACCTTTCCGTATCAGCGAGGTTTGCGAAAGGCGAAAGCGGCGCAATGTGTGCGGCGCACGACCTTACATTGTATATGATATCACAGCGGCGGCGATTTATCAAGATTAAAATACCTTCGCTTTGCGTGTTTGCGATAAAAATTAAAGGCGTTTTTTCAAATGCTTGCATTTTGGGGAAAACAGTATTATAATGTACACTGAAAATCATGCGGCACATCCGTAT
Organism: uncultured Eubacteriales bacterium; assembly: GCA_900550625.1. Classification (GTDB taxonomy): domain Bacteria; phylum Bacillota; class Clostridia; order Oscillospirales; family CAG-272; genus UMGS1312. The sequence goes on along the minus strand of URSW01000094.1, from coordinate 5,272 downwards.
GCATAAGGCGGCGCCGCGCGGCACGCATTGCAGCACGGGAACGCTCTGCCGCAAAAAAACGAAAGACGGTGAAATTTTATGAAGCTGTTTGTTCTCATACTGAACAGGACGGAAAAGCTTGACGATCTCATGGCGGCATACGCGCACGCGGCGATCTGCGGCGCGACGATAATCGACTCCACGGGAATGGCGCGCGAGCTTTACGGAGCAAAGCACGACGAGGAGGAGATATCGTTCTTCGGCTCGATCCGCAAATACCTCACGGACGATACGAGAAAGACGAGCAAGACCGTCCTTACCGTCATAAGGGAGGATCAGCTTGATACGATAGTGCGGATAACCGAGGAGATCGTCGGCGATTTCTCTCAGCCGGATGTCGGGATCATGTTCTCTCTCCCGATCGACTTTGCCCGCGGAAAGGGGCTTAACAAGTAATGAGCATGCTTTTTTACCTCGGGATAATGCTTCTCGGCGGACTTCTTTTCGGCCGCCTTGCGAAAAAGGTCGGATTGCCCAACGTGACGGGGTATCTTGTCGCCGGGCTTATCGTCGGGCCGTACGTTCTCAAGATAATTCCCGCCGACGCGGCATCGTCGATCTCGATGGTGTCGGAGATGGCGCTTGGCTTCATCGCACTGTCGATCGGCGCGGAGTTCAAGCTTTCGTATTTCCGTGAGGTCGGCGTCCGCCCCGTGGTGATTGCGATCCTCGAGGGGCTCTGCGCAATGGGCGCGGTCGTGTGCGGACTTCTTTTTGCCGGACAGACGCTTGCGTTTTCGCTCGTGCTCGGCGCGATCGCATCCGCAACGGCGCCCGCCGCGACGATCATGGTTATCCGGCAGTACAACGCGAACGGACCGCTCACAAAGACGCTTCTCTCGGTCGTCGCGCTCGACGACGCGGTCGCGCTGATCGCGTTCGGATTTGCCGTGACGGTGGCGAAAACGCTCAATTCCGCATCGGACGTGAACATCGCAATGTCGATCGCGGAGCCGTTCATCGAGCTCGGCATATCGATCGTCGTGGGCGCGGCAGCGGCGGCGGTGATGATGATCCCGCTTCACTTTTTCAAAAAAACCTCGAACAGGCTGTGCGCGGTCTGCGGCGTGGTGTTCCTCTGCTCGGCGGCGGCGGATTTCTTCGGCGCGTCCTCGCTTCTCTCCTGCATGATATTCGGCGCGCTCCTTGCGAACATATCGAAGGATGCGGACGACGTGTTCCGCATTGCCGATACGGTGACGCCGCCGGTGTTCATGCTGTTCTTCGTCGTGTCGGGCGCGCAGCTTGACGTAACGCTGATCCCGAAGATCGGACTTATCGGCGCGATCTACGTTATTATGCGCGTCGTCGGAAAGTTTGTCGGCGCGTTTGTCGGCGCGGTCATCACGCACGCACCGAAAACGGTGCGCAAGTACCTCGGCTGGACGCTCGTCCCGCAGGCGGGAGTTGCGATCGGTCTGACGCTCGTCGCGGACAGCGTAGTCCCGCAGTATGCCGGGCAGATACGCGCCATCGTTCTCTGCGGCACGCTGATCTATGAGCTGACGGGTCCCGTGATCTCAAAGCTCGCGCTCAGCGCCGCCGGCGAGATCGAGAAGAAGAAATAAGGGATGAGGAGTGACCGGGGAAACCCCTTTTTACAAAAAGGGGATTTCCCCGGACCCCTTCCTCAAAAAATTTCAAACTGAAAATATTTTCGGGAAAGTTTTTCTCTCGGAAGAATACTTAGAATCGGAAGATAGCGTATAAATATCGCTGAACTTCACAGAACGCCCGCGCGGGCTTCCGCGCCCGGGGTGCAGGGGACGGAGTCCCAACATATAAAGCTCCTGCATGGCATTCGGAGAATGCCATGCTAATCTCGTAGATATGGCAAGTGAACGTACAGTTACAGCTTAACGTTATCCCGTGTTCATGGGAAAAGTCTCCGTTGCATTCTCCGAATGCCGTGCTAATCTCCCCCGCCTCACCGCAATCACCGCTTCATATTCTCGCCCCGAAAGGAGCCGGAGACCGCACCGTCGGCCCTCCGGATGTCAAAAAATGAAATCCAAAAAAGTAAAAAGCACACTCATCCTGCTCCTGACGGCGATCATATGGGGCTTCGCGTTCGTCGCTCAGCGCGCCGGCTCGGAACACGTCGGATCGTTCACCTATAACGCCGTGCGCTTTGCCGTCGGCGCGCTCTCCCTCGTCCCCGTCATCCTCATTTTCGAGCGGGGGAAATCGACCCCCGAGCAGAGAAAGCGCACGGTCATGTACGGGGTTATCGCCGGAGTCGTGCTCTTCAGTGCGGCCAATCTTCAGCAGTTCGGCATACTGTTCACGCAGAGCGCGGGAAAGAGCGCGTTCATCACCGGACTTTATACGGTGCTTGTGCCGATCGTCTATGCCTTCTGCGGAAAGAAAACCGGGATCAACGTGTGGATCGGCGCGGCGCTGACCGTCGGCGGTCTCTATCTCCTGTGCGGCTCCTACGGTTCGCTCGGGCTCGGCGATCTGCTCCTGTTCATCGGTACGGCATTCTGGACGGCGCACATAATCACACTCGACCGCGCGGGTCACGGTGTGCGCGCGATCCGCTTTTCGTGCATACAGTTTTCGGTATGCGCTATCCTCGGCTTCATCTGCGCGTTTATCTTCGAGGAGGTACGCCTTGACGCGATCCGCGCCGCGGCTGTGCCGATACTCTACGGCGGCGTGATGTCGAGCGGAGTTGCGTATACCTGCCAGCTCCTCGGTCAGCGGGACGCGGACCCGACTGCCGCATCGATCGTTCTTTCGACGGAATCGGTCTGGGCGGCGATAGGCGGCGCGCTTATCCTGCACGAGAATATGACGCCCCCTGCGATAGGCGGCTGCGTGCTTATATTCTGCGGGATCGTGCTTTCGCAGATCGTGATCGGACGAAAGAAGAACCCGGACGCCGACTGACAAAGCGCCGGACGAAAGATGAAATCCGCAAAAAAAGACATTGAAAAAGCCTCCCGCGGCAAAACGGAAACGTCCGCTGCGGGAGGCTCTTTTGTCTTCACGGTTAAACGACGCGCGCACCGGATGAGAAAACGACGTGCGTCCTCAGTCCGTTACGGTGGCCTTTATTACCATGAGGGATTTTCTCTTTATTCCTTTTTCGTCCGGAACGTAGAAGTCGGAATATACGATCAGTGCTTCGTTGTCCGAGATGGGAACGATGTCGGAATACGAGCAGGTTCCCCACTCGGAAGCATTTCCTGCCTTCGACGGATCGTTCATCTTATATGCGTTGTTTCCGGTTGAGATGATCTCGATGGGCTCTTCCCACTTTTCGCCCTTGCCGTCAAAGCACGGACGGACGAGGAAGCCCGGTCTGCCGTAGGTCATGAGCATCGCGCCGCATTTGAGAACGCACAGCGCGGGATCTACGCCGAAGTCCGCAGTCTTTTTCGGAGTTGACCATGTATATCCGCCGTCGTCGGACACTGCCGTGTACAGCCCGTTTGCACGGAGAGAGGTAACGGCATGACTGTCGTCGATCCATGCGATATCCTGCTCGCAGTAGTAGCACGCGCCGGGATTCGTGCGGGGATCGAGCCTGGAAACGAGGGACCATGTTTCGCCGTTGTCGTCCGAGCGGTAGTAGTATGCGATGAACGTGTCGCAGAACTTGCCGTCGAAAAAGCCTCTGTCGTAGTGCATTTGCCAGAGACTGCCGTCGGGCGCGACTCTCAACCGTCCGAACATCTTGTTCGGAAGAAGCTTGTCCGTTCCCGACGGACGGACGATGCAAAGTCCCGGATTGTCCGTGACCTTCGGGCAAAAGCCCTCCTGCTCCGTCTCGCCCTTCTTCAGCCTCATGAACATTACCGAGGTGTCAATCGTTCCGGGGCGAAGATCGGAGTAAAGATAATAGTCGAAAAAGGGCTTGTCGTCGAAATTGAGAACGTGTTTCGGTTCGATTCCTTCGAGAAGCTTGGGGTCAATGTCGATGTAGCCTCTGTCCTTCGCCATAAAGCCGTCTCCGTTTTTGGCTTTCGGGTAAGCGGTGGCGGCTTCGGACGGATTGCTGTCCGTCCACGTCCGACCGTTGTCGGAGGATTTGTACCACAGAGTGTCGCCGTATGATTCCCAGTTGTCGGGACCGAGGTTGATGCTTGCGAAAAGTACGCCGTCCTCTCTCTTCAGGAGCTGGGGAAACTGCCACGGACCCCAGTCCGCTTCTTCGAGGGTGAGCCCCTGCGCAACTGTAACAGGCTTGTCGAGAACAAGTTTCATGTAAGTCTATTCCTTTCGATTTCCGAAAAATAAGTTTTCCGAATCCCTGCACAGACGCATGGTCGGTTTATCGGAAACAGTGTATCACAGAACGCCTACGGGTGTCAACCGTAAAATTTGAATTAAACGCAATTTTGTGATGCGGTCAAAAAGGCGGCAGGAAGAAAAATCTCCCTGCCGCCTCTGTTAATCCGCAGCGACGCAAGACCGTGTCCGTGAAGTCAAGCTATACCTCTCCGCTTACCTTCCGAGAGAACGGCTTACACCGATACCGTTCGGTTAAAAGGTTTTGGAGGTTTCAGGAACCTTTTTTCAAAAGGTTCCTGAGTTCGTTCTCTCCCCCGCGTCCTCCCCGAAGCGGATGCCGGACGATCTTTCGATCCGCCCGAGCAGGCGACACTGCGCGCGCGTGAGGTCGAGATACCTCTCGTACTCCGCTTTTTGCCGCGGATCGCCGAAATTGCGGCATATGCGAACGAAATCCTCGATCTCGTATACCATGTTGTTCGGCAGGGCGTCCGGGCAGAGCTCGCGTTCACCGCCGCCGCGCAGCTTCAGCATGACCTTCTTCGGCTCCGAAAGCCGATCGATCTCTATCGAGCCGCGTTCGCCGACGATCACCGACGGCTGCCCCGATGCGCAAACCTTCGAATACACGACCGAAAGCACGAACTCCGGATACGAAAGCAGGGCATTTCCCGACGCTTCGAAGCCGCAGTCGAGAAACGCGGAACGCGATACGATCTCCCCCTGCGGCTCGCCGAAGATCATGAGTGCACAGCTTATCGCATATACCCCGAGATCGAGCAGCGCCGCATTCCCGAGCGTGCGGTCGAAGGTGTTCACCCGCTCGCCCGCAAGAAAGCGGTCGTACCTCGACGAATACTGCGTGAATTCAAACCGCGCCGAGCGTATCGGTCCGATCTCGCCGAGTGCGGACCTTATCCGTGCGATCGCCGGATCGTGCGCAGGGCGCATCGCCTCCGCGAATACGGCTCCGCTCCGTTCGGCAGCGGCG
>URSW01000093.1 GCA_900550625.1 uncultured Eubacteriales bacterium | reverse complement strand
GGAAGCCGAGGAGTTCGCAGACGGCGAAAAGCAGGCAGAGGATGTCAAAAAGTCGAAAAAAACTAAGAAAACAGATATCATCACAGACGATTTCACCCCCGTTGAGTACGATCCTCAGTATATCCTTCAGGTAAATCACCTTAAGAAATATTTCCCGATAAAGAGCGGAATGATCGCCCACACCGTCGGATATGTCAAAGCGGTTGACGGCGTAACGTTCAATCTGAAGCGCGGAACCACGATGGGTCTCGTCGGAGAATCCGGATGCGGAAAAACTACAACCGGACGCGCGATACTCCGTCTCTATAACACAAAGACATCGGGTCAGGTTCTCTTCAACGGCAAAGAGGTCTATGACTTCTCCGCCGCCGAGATGAGAAAGATGCGCACGAAAATGCAGATCATCTTTCAGGATCCGTTTTCGTCGCTCCAGCCCCGTATGCCCGTCGGTGAGATAATCGGCGAGGCGGTGCGCGAGCACAACCTCGTTCCGAAGGAAGAGTTCGACGATTATATCAATCAGGTTATGGACAACTGCGGACTGCAGCCGTTCCATAAGGATCGCTATCCCCACGAGTTTTCGGGCGGTCAGCGTCAGCGTATATGCATTGCGCGCGCAATGGCGCTCAATCCCGAATTCATCGTGTGCGACGAGCCGGTATCCGCACTCGACGTGTCGATACAGGCGCAGATAATAAACCTGCTCAAGGATATACAGGAGAAATATAAGCTTACCTATCTTTTTATAAGCCACGATCTCTCGGTCGTCGAGCATATATCGGATACGGTCGGCGTTATGTACCTCGGCAACCTTGTCGAATACGGTTCAACGGAGGATATCTTCCGCAATCCGCTCCATCCGTATACGAAGGCGCTCTTCTCGGCAATCCCGATCCCCGATCCGACGGTAAAGATGAACCGTATAGTGCTCGAGGGAACCATTCCTTCACCGGCTAATCCGCCCAAGGGATGCAAATTCAATACAAGATGCGCAAACTGCATGGAATGCCGCACCGAGATTCCGGTACAGCGAGAGATCGAGCCGGGACACTTCGTCGCGTGCCACCTGTACGATAAATGAAGCGGGACCGTTTGCCGGAGGACGACGACGGACGTACCGTCGCGGATATGAGCGGAGTGGGAGATCAGCCGTCGATGTTTATCCCGCGCGGGCGGGGCAGACGGCGAAGCCTTTCCGACGACCCGTCGGAAAACTCGGGCGATAATGCCCCGAGGCTCACACGCGAAGAAAAAAGAACGGTTATCGGCGCGGCTCTGCGTGCGGGACTTTTGATCGCGCTTGTGTTTATTGCCGCCGGAGCATTGCTGATTCTGCTGCTTCAGCTTATCTGGAATCACTGACCGTCGAAGGGGCTTTGACAAGATGTTTTTCGTTTTGTCAAAGCCCTGTTTGTTTCGGAGGCGGCAGACTTACAACGAAAGAAGGAATAGAATGAAAAACGCAAATGAAAGAAAAAAGATCGTAAAAGAGCTTCTCGACCTGACGGACAGGGAGTTTACCGATGAGGAGCTCATACATGAGCTTATATCAACAAAGGTTACGAAGAATTCGGAGCAGCGTGAGAAGCTTTCCCTCGGACAGCGTGCATCCGATGCGGTTGCGAAATTTGCGGGAAGCTGGGCGTTCATCTTCAGCTTCATCGCGGTTATGGTGATCTGGATGGTGCTTAATGTGATCCTTGCCTCACGGGCGTTCGACGCATATCCGTTTATACTTCTGAATCTTGTGCTGTCGTGTATTGCCGCGGTGCAGGCTCCTCTTATTATGATGAGCCAGAATCGGCAGGAGGCGAAGGACCGGGAACGCGCCGAAAACGATTATAAAGTGAATCTCAAAAGCGAGCTCATCGTTGACGATCTTCACAAGAAGCTCGATCTCGTTCTCGAGAATCAGAAGAAGATCACCCGTATGCTCGGTCGGTATTGTGCCGACCTGACGCAGGCGGAGAAAACGGAAATTACATCGGATGCAAATGATGCGGAGAAACCGAAGAAATAAAGCGGACTGCGGATAGAACCGGGACGGAGATGTTTTGAAAGCTGTCGGGCATAGTTAAAATAACAAATAATAAATCACCGGAGCAAGCAAAAATATTTAATCAAAATATTGACATGACAAAAATGCTGTGATATAATTAAAATGCAAAGGTAATCGAAAAGATTATGCCGACGGAGAGTCACGGCGGCGGAGCGATATCGGAAATAAAAATCACGGGAGGCGTAGTATGACAAAAAAGACAGTCGTAATTTCGGCAACGGTTTTAGCACTCGGCGCGCTTCTTGCGGTAGGGGTGATTTCACTGACTGACGGTGCGGGACATGATCATTCAATTTCCTTCAAAAGCGGATGCATCCGCAGAGACGATATCGAAGAGAAAATCGTTCTGAAAAATCCCGCCGCGCCGGATGACAGCGAAACCCTCAACGTAACTTATGACAAATCGCTTGAGGGCGGAGACGGATATTCCGACGTATATACAGACGGCGACGGAAACGAGTATGTTTTCAAGGACGGAAAGCTGAGCGGATATCACAGCTCCGACATGAGGGGGGCGAGTGATCTTGCCGACTGCGCCGGGATCAGCGCCGAGGAGGCGTGCAATATTGCCGTCAAAGCGTTTGAATCGTTCGGAATAGATATGTCCGATCTCAAGCTGAAAAAGGTGCAGGACCGTGCGGATTCCGGTTTTTACGATATTTGTTTTCTTCGCACGGTCGGCGGATTTTATGTAAACGAAGGCGTGACCGCCGATATCTCCTACGACGGGAAGCTTGTTTCCTATTCTTCGAGCCTTCTCGGCAAATTCAACTCCCTCACTCCCGATATGCTTTCCGGAATAACGGAGGAATGCCTCAAAGCTTATGCGCGCTCGCAGGCGCTCGAAGTTTACGGCGACGGTATAACGGAGCTTGATCTTGAAAGCTATACCGTGTACGCCGACCGCGACGGAAGGTATTATATACTTCTGGCGGTCGAGATCGGCGTTGACGGTGACAAAGCTTTTGCCGACGATTTCAAATATTATCTCGATTGATCGTACAGAGCCGGCTTTGCCGGCTCTTTTTACGATCGAAAAAATTTTCAAAAAAGCTATTGACAAAGCGGATGTTCGGTGATATAATTTGGTCAATCGAATAAGAAAAGGCTGTGACGAAGACGGTTTAAGCCCGATTTTTCAGAGAGCGGACGTTTGGTGCGAGTCCGTATTGAAAGCTTAGCAAGCCCATCCCTTCCGAGCCGAAGTCCCGAACACCCGCCATCGGGTAAGTAAAGGCTTCCGTATTGCTGCGTAAAAGCACAGGACTTGTTTGAGTCCGTGAGCGGCGTCCGGTTTTCCGGCGCAATTTGAGTGGTACCACGGGTCGCGTTTATGCTATCCGCCTCAAGAGAATCTTGAGGCGGATTTTTGTTTTCTGTTCGATTGGAAAATGAGAAAAGGAGATTTTGAAGATGGAGAAGAATCCCGTAAACATGCTCGCTGAGGTAAGTCAGCGTATCCGTGAAATGAGAGAGGTCAGCGGAATATCCGTTGACGAGATGGCGCTCAAAACCGAGGTGTCGGTCGAGCAGTATCTGACCTACGAAAAAGGTGAAGCGGATCTTCCGTTTACCTTTATCCACAAATGTTCACTTGCCTTCGGAATAGAAATGACCGAGCTTCTCGAGGGCTCCGGAGCGAGACTTTCCTCCTACACCGTCACGAGACGCGGAGGCGGTGCGGAGACCGCGAAGGAGGACGGGATCGAGATACGGAATCTTGCGCCGATGTTCCGTTCGAAGCTTGCCGAGCCGTACTTCGTAACATATGAGTATTCCGCAAAGCAGCAGACCGAGCCCATCCACATGACGAAGCACTCCGGACAGGAATTCGACCTCATCCTTTCGGGAAAGCTTAAGGTTCAGGTCGGCGAGCACACCGAGGTGCTTTCCGAGGGCGATTCAATATACTACAACAGCTCCACCCCGCACGGAATGATCGCAATCGACGGAGAGGCATGCCAATTTCTCGCGGTCGTAATGAGCGGCGAGGACAAGCCCGGCGAGCAGGAGATATCGCAGACGATATCCTCGGCGGGACGGCGCGAAAAGCTTGTTGCGGAGGATTTCGTAAAGACCGTCGAAAACGAAAACGGCGCGCCCGAGTCGGTCGAATTCGTGAACGCGGACCGCTTCAACTTTGCCTTTGATATCGTGGACGCGCTCGCGGCGAAGAACCCCGACGGACTTGCGATGCTCCACCTCGATCACCTGAAAAACGAACGCCGCTTCACCTTCGCGGATATGAAGCGCGCATCGTCCCAGTGCGCGAATTACTTCACCTCGCTCGGCATCAAGCGCGGCGACAAGGTAATGCTTGTGCTGAAGCGTCACTATCAGTTCTGGTTCTCGATCCTCGGACTTCACAAACTCGGCGCGGTCGTTATACCCGCGACGAACCTCCTGAAGGAGCACGATTTCGAGTACCGCTTCAACGCGGCTGAGGTCTCGGCGATAATCTGTGCCGACGACGGAGACCTTGCCGACGAGATCGACCGCGCCTGCGAGCGCTGCCCCGGCGTTCGCGCAAAGGTTCTTGCCGGAGGTCAGAGAGATGGCTGGCACGATTTCGACAGCGAGTACAAGCTCTTCTCCGGAAAGTACGAGCGGACGGAGGATTCCCCCTGCGGAGACGATCCGATGCTCATGTTCTTCACCTCGGGCACGACAGGCTATCCGAAGATCGCCGAGCACACCTACAAATACCCGCTCGGACATTTCGTTACCGCGAAATATTGGCACTGCGTCGAGGCTGGCAAGCTCCACTTCACGATATCCGATACCGGATGGGGCAAGGCGCTCTGGGGCAAGCTCTACGGTCAGTGGATGTGCGAAGGCTCGGTATTCACCTACGATTTCGACCGCTTCCACGCGGCGGATATACTTCCTCTTTTCAAGAAATACGGCATCACGACCTTTTGCGCACCGCCCACGATGTACCGCATGATGATAAAGGAAGATCTCACAAAGTACGATCTCTCTTCGGTCCACAAGGCGACGACCGCGGGAGAAGCGCTTAACCCCGAGGTGTTCCGTCAGATAGAGGCGATGACAGGGCTCCGCGTAATGGAGGGCTTCGGACAGACCGAGACTACGCTGACGATAGCGAATCTCACCGGAAACAGCTACAAGCTCGGCTCGATGGGCAAGCCCACGCCCGCTTACGATATCGCGCTTGTCGATCCCGACGGAAATCCCGTTCCGCTCGGCGAGACGGGAGAGGTCGTCGTCCGCACCGATCGGAATATCCCCTGCGGACTCTTCTCCGGATATTATAAAGATGAAGAAAAGACGCGCGAGGTTTGGCACGACGGCATGTACCACACGGGCGATCTTGCGTGGATGGACGAGGACGGATTCTTCTGGTACGTCGGACGCGCGGACGATGTCATCAAGTCATCCGGCTACCGCATCGGACCGTTCGAGATCGAAAGCGTCATAATGGAACTTCCGTATGTGCTTGAATGCGGCGTGTCCGCCGCTCCCGACGATGTGCGCGGGCAGGTCGTCAAGGCGAGTATCGTTCTGACGAAGGGCACCGAAGCGACGGAGGAACTCAAGAAGGAAATTCAGCTTTATGTAAAGGAGCACACCGCTCCGTACAAATATCCGCGTATCGTGGAATTCAAGAAGGAGCTTCCGAAGACCACGAGCGGAAAGATACAGAGAAACAAATTATGAAAACCAAACGTGTAACGCTTTTTGCCGGTCATTACGGCAGCGGCAAGACGAATGTCGCGGTGAATTACGCAATGTATCTGCGCAGTCTGTTCGACAAGGTGCTGATCGCCGATCTTGATGTGGTGAATCCGTACTTTCGCACGAAGGACAGCGCAGAGGAGCTTGCGGCGGCGGGGATACACCTGATATCGCCCGAGTTTGCGAACACCAACGTCGATCTTCCGGCGCTGCCGACCGAAATGTACGCGATCGTTGACCGCACGGATTATCATGCGGTGGTCGATGTCGGCGGAGACGACAGCGGCGCGGTCGCGCTCGGAAGATACGTCCCGGGGATACTTGAAGAGAACGACTACGAAATGCTGTTCGTGTGCAACCGATTCCGCCCCCTCACGAAAACCCCCGCCGATGCGCTCGGCGTAATGCGCGAGATCGAGGCGGCGTGCGGAATCCCGTTTACGGCGATCGCGGACAATTCAAACCTCGGAGACGAAACCACGGCGAAAGATATTGAATCGTCCGCAGAGTATGTATCCGAGCTCAGCGCCCTTTGCGGACTCGATGTGAAATTCGTTTCCGCAAGGCACGATATCGCCCCGGATGTGCGGGGAAGGGCGGCGGAGGTCTTTCCGCTCCGGCTTCAGAAAAAATACTATGATATAAAGGAAGGATAAACAATGACAAAGCTTACGTTCCGTACCGATTCCTGCAAGGGCTGCGGGCTGTGCGTCGGGGTCTGCCCGAAGAAGCTGCTTGAACTTGCAAAAGACGTGATAAACAAAAAGGGACATCATCCCGTCCGTATCACCGATCAGTCCGCCTGTATCGGCTGCGCTTTCTGCGCTACGATGTGTCCGGACTGCATAATCACCGTAGAGAAAGACTGAGAAAGCGAGGATCGATATAATGGCAGAAAAGGTTCTTATGAAGGGTAACGAGGCTATTGCGGAGGCCGCTATACAGGCAGGCTGCCGTCATTATTT
>URSW01000092.1 GCA_900550625.1 uncultured Eubacteriales bacterium | reverse complement strand
GAAGTATAATAATCGTACAGCACCGCCCCGGCGTCGCGCGCGAGATCGGCAATGTATCTCGAACAGCATCCGGCGAATACCCTCGTGCCCTTTTTAACGGAGGCAAACACCGTATTCAGCGGGATTTTCCCGCCGTCCGGCGGAAAAGAAAGATTTGCCCCGTCGGAGGAAGCGGGAAGCGGAAGCACGAGGTCGGTACACTCCGCGCACTCGCGCAGTGATGTGCAGAACCGGGCGGGATTGACCCCGTCCGCTCCCGCATCTCCGCTGCGGCGTACAAACGCACGCACGGAATATCCCCTCTCCCCGAGATACCTTGCAAGATACAGAAAGCGGCTGTCGCCGCCGAGTATTCCGAAAGAATGTGTGTTCATCGGCTTCACCGTACCTTCTCCGGACACGCTCCGGCAATTTTATTTCACACTATATTATATGCCCCGTTGAATTTTCGTGCCTCGGGTGATATAATATAATACCGAAGAAAGCGAAATTTTCAGAGAGGAAGACATCCTCCCGAAAGGAATATAAATGGAAAGAAACAACGCCGCCGAGCGTGCCGCGTGGCTGCGCGCTCAGATCGCCGAAAATTCAGACCTGTATTACAACAGCGACGCGCCGAAGATCTCCGATTTCGAATACGATGCGATGTTCGAAGAGCTTAGGTCGATCGAGGCTGCTTTTCCGGAGCTTGATTCTCCGGATTCGCCGACCCACCGTGTAGGCGGAAAAGCGTCGGAGAAATTCTCGAAGGTCACGCACCGCGTTCCCCTCGGAAGCCTCACGGACGTATTCGACCGCGAATCGCTTGAGGATTTCGTTCGGCGGATGAAGGAGACGCTCGGCGACAGCGTGCGTTTTACCGTCGAGCCTAAGATCGACGGTCTTTCCGTCGCCGCCGAATACCGAGGCGGAAAACTTATCCGTGCCGCCACGCGCGGCGACGGGAAAGTCGGTGAGGACATCACCGAAAACGCACGCACGATCGCGTCGCTGCCGAAGGAGGTAGCGTACGGCGGGGATTTCTGCGTGCGCGGCGAAGTATACATGCCGAGGGCGACGTTTTTCAGGATCAACGCCGAAAACGAGGAAAACGGCGAAAAGGTGTTCGCAAATCCGAGAAATGCCGCGGCGGGATCGCTCCGCCAGCTCGATCCGAAGGTCACGGCAAAGCGCGGGCTTGACATATTCGTATTCAACTTTCAGTACGGAGATCGGGACGAAGAATACCACAGCGCATCGATCGACGATCTGCGCGGTCTCGGCTTCCCCGTTATAAGCTATAAAATCGCGCACACCGCAAAAGAGGTGATTGCCGAGGTCGAGAAGATCGGCGAAAAGCGCGCCGTGCTGGAATATGACATTGACGGAGCGGTCGTAAAGGTGGATTCCCTCGAAATGAGAAAGATCGCCGGAGAGGGGACGAGCACGCCGAAATGGGCAGTCGCATACAAATTCCCGCCCGAGGAGAAGGAGACCGTGCTTCTCGACATCACGTTTGAGCCGGGGCGCACGGGCGCGCTGACCCCCACTGCCGAGCTTGAACCGGTGCGCCTTGCGGGGACAACGGTATCCCGTGCGACGCTACACAACATCGATATAATCAGGGAGCGCGATCTGAAGATCGGCGACACGGTCGTCGTCCGCAAGGCGGGCGACATAATACCGGAGATAATCCGCAGCGTCCCGGAGAAGCGCACGGGGGCGGAGCGTGATTTTGCGTTTCCCGAAAAATGCCCGTCGTGCGGCGAGCCGCTGTTTTACGATAAGGAAGCGGAATTCGACGAGGAAAGCGGCAACGTCTCTCTCGGTGCGCTGCGCTGTCTGAATCCCGAATGTCCGGCTCAGCGCGAGCGCCGCATCGAGCATTTCGTGTCGCGCGGTGCGATGAACATCGAGGGCATGGGCGAAAAGCTTGTATCTCAGCTTATCGAAAAGGGGCTTATATCATCGGTCGGGGACATATACTCTCTCAGAGAGGAAGACCTCGAGGGACTTGAGCGCATGGGCAAGAAAAGCGCCGTGAACATTATTGCGGCGATAAACGAATCAAAGACGCGCGGCGGCGCGCGGCTGCTGTTCGCGCTCGGCATACGCCACATCGGAGCGGGAGCCGCCGAGGCGCTGATTTCCGAATTCGGGTCGATACGAGCAATAGCTTCGGCAAGTGCCGAAGACATTGCCGCCGTCCCTGATATAGGCGAGATCACCGCGGAAAGCGCGGCGGCGTTTTTCTCGCTCCCGTCCTCGGCAGCGCTGATCGATGCGCTTGAGGCAGCGGGTGTCGTCACCGAAGGTTCAAAGTCCGAGAAGGTATCGCAGGACTTCGACGGCATGACATTCGTTCTGACGGGCACGCTCTCCTCTATGACACGCGACGAAGCCTCCGCCGAGATAAAGGCGCGCGGCGGAAAGGTGTCGTCGAGCGTATCGAAAAAGACGTCCGCAGTGATCGCGGGAGCGGAAGCGGGCTCAAAGCTCACGAAGGCGAACTCGCTCGGCGTCCGCGTAATAGGCGAAGCCGAATTCCTCACCATGATCGGGCGCTGACCTTCTCCTTTCCGTACACCTCTCCGCCGTTTCCCTGTTCAAACAAAACTTGACACTTTAACTCATATGGTGTATAATTATTCTGAAGTGTTGCGGGCTATTTGCGCGGACGCGGCGGCGGGGCTTATCCAGATGCCGCCGCATCGCTTCACAAACAAGATATATGCCGAAAGGTTTTCATAAAAATGAAAGATCTGCTCATTGTAAATTTGATCCTTGCGATCTTCTTCACGGTATGCTACACATATCAGTTCATATACATTCTGATCGCGCTGATCAAAGAGCCGAAGAAATACACCTCCGACAACAGAAACCGTTATGCGGTGATAATCTCCGCCCGTAACGAGCGCGACGTAATACACAATCTGATCGACAGCATCAAAAAGCAGAATTACCCCGCCGAGCTGATCGACACGTTCGTCTGCGCGGACAACTGCACCGACGACACGGCGGAGCGTGCGCGCGAAGCCGGAGCCATCGTGTATGAGCGTTTTTCGACCGAAAAGGTCGGAAAGGGGCATGCGCTTAACTATCTCTTCCACAAGATCTTCGAAGATTACGGAAAAGAGTACTACAACGCCTATCTGATCCTCGACGCGGATAACCTGCTCGACGAGAACTACATGACGGAGATGAACCACGTATTCTCCGCCGGGCACAGGATCATCACAAGCTACCGTAATTCAAAGAACTACGGTACGAACTGGATTTCCTCCGGATATGCGCTTTGGTTCCTGCGCGAAGCGGTCTACCTCAACAATCCCCGCATGATTCTCGGCACAAGCTGTGCGGTATCGGGCACGGGCTTCATGGTTCACCGCGATATAATCAACAAAAACGACGGCTGGAAGCACTTCCTTCTCACCGAGGACATCGAATTCTCCGTGGACAACATCATAAACGGAGAAAAGATCGCATACGCTGCGGACGCAATGCTTTACGACGAACAGCCCGAGACGTTTTCGCAGTCGTGGAAGCAGCGTCTCAGATGGGCGAAGGGATATCTTCAGGTATTCATGAATTACGGCGGACGGCTCATGAAGAGCATCGGCGGAAAAGGCGGATTCTCCGCATTCGACATGACCATGACGACCATGCCCGCGATATTCCTCTCGGTGATCGGATTCTTCTACAACGTGATCACCCTCGTCGTTGCGATCTGCACAAAAGACCCCCATGTCGGGCTTTTCTGGGGTGCGCTTGCCATGACCGTCGCGGTCATGTACATAATGTACTTTGCGATCGGTGTGATCACCGGAGTTACGGAGTGGAACAAGATCCTCACCACGAAAGGAAGAAAGATAAAATCGTTCTTCACCTTCCCGCTCTTCATGTTCACCTACATCCCGATATCGATCGCCGCTCTGTTCCGCAAGGTTGAGTGGTCTCAGATAAAGCACACCGTTGCGGTGTCGATAAACGACATGAATGCAGGCAAAGCGCAAAACGGCAAGGATCGGAGCGATGCCGGCAAAAAGGACGGCGATGCCGACGGCAGCGCCGATGGAAACACAAAAGATACCGATGAAAAAGAAGAAAAGAAATAACAGAAGAAAAAAGAGTTCTTCCCCCGCGCTTGCAGCCTGCGTGCTCTGCACTGCGCTCATATGTCTCGCGGTGCTTGCCGCCTGCCGCTTTGTGCGCCCCCGCACGGATGATGAAGGGGAGAGCCGAACGGAAAGCGTTCCGGAGGTATCGCAAAGCACGGCGGATACCGAAAGCACCTCCGACAGCACATCGGAGGAGCCCGCGGAAACGACCGTGCCTGCGGAAACCACTGTCCCCGTCGAAACTGCCGATACGGAGACTGCCGAAAGCACGCCGCCGGTCACGACGGGGAATGAAAATCCGCCGGAGACAAACGGCGGCAGCGAATATCTCGGAAAGACCTCCAAGGGCTACGACATTGAGCGGATCGACGGCGTAACATACGTCGGCGGGATACTGATTGCGAACAAAACGTACCCTCTACCCGAATCCTACTATCCCGGCGGACTTACGGACGAGACGAACCGCGCGTTCTGGGAAATGCAGTCCGCCGCTGCCGCAGACGGGATCAGCCTTTGGTGCAAATCGGGATTCCGCTCGTACATCGATCAGAAGATCATCTACAACGATTACGTCGCGCGCGACGGCGCCGCGCTTGCCGACACATACTCGGCGCGTCCCGGACACAGCGAGCATCAGAGCGGCATGGCGCTTGACCTCAATTCGCTCTACACCTCCTTCGGCGACACGCCCGAGGGAAAATGGCTTGCGGCAAACTGCTGGAAATACGGCTTTATAATAAGATATATGAAGGAAAAGGAAAGCATCACCGGGTATATCTATGAGCCGTGGCACGTCCGGTACATCGGGAAGGAAAACGCCAAAGCCGTCACCGAAAGCAGTCTTTGCCTTGAGGAATACCTCGGAATCACGTCAAGCTATAATTAAGAAACGGACAGCATCCGTGAAGGATCGGCGGCATTGACCGCCCGGATCCTCCGGAATTTGCTGTCCGTTTTTTGTACCGCAGTTTGCAGATTGCGCGAAATGCGCTCGCCGCCTTCACGCGGTATCAAAGCTCGTGCACCGTGACCATGCCGAGCGTCTCCTCGATCTTTTCGCGGGATGCAAGCCATACGGAGCGCGCCGTGGCAGTGCCGCAGGCGGCGGCAAGGCGAAGAGATTCCGCCTCGCCGAGTCCGGAATCAAATCCGCCGAGAAATCCGCCGAGCGTGCTGTCTCCCGCGCCGATCGTTGCAATGACCTCACCCGACGGAACCGATGCATGATATGCTCTGTCCCCCGGGGCAAAGAGATACGCGCCGTCGGCACCCGCCGTGACGAGCACATACTCGCTTCCCATCCGCTGAAGCTCCCGTGCGGCGCGGCATATCTCCGCCTCGCCGTTTACGCTCCGCCCGAGCGTCTCCTCAAGCTCGGCGACATTCGGCTTTATTACGAACAGACCGCGGCTCAGCGCGCCGCGGAGAAGAGCACCCGCCGCGTCGGCGCAGAATCTCACGCCGCGTCCCTCAAGCGACGCGAATATCTCCGAATACACGTTCGTTCCGACATCTGAAGGAACGCTGCCCGAAAGCACGAGCGTATCCCCGCTCCCGAGCACCGAAAGCCGAGCGTACAGCTTCCGCATCCCATCCTCGCCGATCGGCGCGCCCGGCGCGTTGATCTCGGTCTCCGAGCCGTCGGGGGCTTTCAGTTTGACATTTATTCTCGTGCATCCTTCGGCGAGCCTGATAACGTCGAGCGGAACGTCCGGGGAAAGCACGCGCTCGGTCTCGCTTCCGGTGAATCCGCCGACGAACGTGATCGCCGAGGTCGCCGCTCCGAGGCGGTGGAGCACCGTGGAGACGTTGATTCCCTTTCCGCTGAAGAAAAATTCTTCCTTTGACGCGCGATTAAGACCGCCGAACTTCACATCGCCGATGTGAAGTATGCAGTCCACCGACGGATTAAATGTAACCGTATATATCATCATATCCTCCGACGCGCCCGTGACGGCGCGCTTTTTCTTTATCCGAAATTCGTTCTTCCCTTACTGCGCCGATTATCCTCCGGCAGTCCTCTTCGCAAAGACCGCGAAGGTATGCGATGCGTTCGCGCGGCACGCTCTCCGAAAGTTCGGGCAGCGACGCGAGCATTTCCTCCGAAGTGACTGTAAATGCGGAAAGAGGCGCGGGCAGTCCGAGGTACGCGCACGCCGCGTCGATCTTCGGATCGTAAGATACCGCGAGCACCGGAGTGCCGACGCACGCGGAATATATAATCGAATGAAGCCTCATGCCGACAGTGAAGGCTGCTCCCGCAAACAGCGCCGCAATGCTGTCGGCATCCGAAAACGGAGCCGTATAAGCCGACCCGACCGACAACGCGCATATTCTCTCGCAAAGCGCTCTGTCCTCGCCGCCCTGCATCGGGACTATCACGGGTGACAGCCCGGTCTTTATCGAAACATCGCGCACCGCGCGGGAAATACGGCTGTCGAAATCTCCCCCGCAGCCGCCGAGCGGACGGAGCGAGACTGCGAAATATCCCTCTCCGCGGCGAAGCCCGATTCTTTCTCCGACCGACGCTACCGACACCTTATCCGGGGGCATCATCATAAAAGCACCGTCGGCGCCGAGCCTGAATCGATCCTTTTCAAGTCCGATCTCGGAAAGAACCGACGCGCTCA
>URSW01000091.1 GCA_900550625.1 uncultured Eubacteriales bacterium | reverse complement strand
TGGCCGAAGCCGCGAAATGCATGAGCGCCCTCTCGAGGCTCTCCGACAGCCATATGAACCCGACGGTCATCGGGAAGAACGCCGCAATGCACAAGCCCTCGCAGATCACCTCATAGGCCGCCGCCCGTGCGGCTTTTCTTTTCGCCCGATTTTTGTTCATCTTCCAGCATCTCCTTTCTTATTTTCAGCTCTTTCGCATACCGATCGAGCCGCTCCCGGTTCTCCGGTACCTCGTAGAATTTCATGAAACATTCGCAGAGCTTGCGCGCCATGATCTCCTTTTCGATCCCCGTCGGAAACGAATCAAATCTGATCGGATCGCGCGCGTTCCTCACCTGCGGCATTACTTCTCACCTCCCCGCAGAAGCTCGTCCACCGTGCATCCGAGTATGTCCGCAAGCTTTGACAGTGTCCCGGAACGTGGTCTTGTCTGACCGGATTCCCATTGTGACACCGCACCTTGAGTCACTTCCATGCGTTTTGCCAACTCGCCTTGTGTAATTCCCGCCCTTTCACGAGCCGCACTAATATTCATATGATATTCCCTCCTTGCTAATATTAGCGTCACTATTACAATATCACAAAAATACGCCGTTGTCAATAGAAATCCTAATATTTTTTCTTAAAAAATCGTTGCGATTCATTAGCGAATCTAATATAATATACTTGGGAGGTGACATCCGATGAATAGAGTAAAAGAATTACGAAAACTGAACGGGTATTCGCAGGTGAAATTGGCAAACAAATTAAATGTTCATCAAACAGCCATCTCGCAGTGGGAGACCGGGAGAACTTCGCCTGACATGGACGTAGCAGCAGAGATGGCACAGTTGTTTGACGTATCCCTTGAATATCTTTTGGGCATTTCCGATGAAAAATCCGCTCCCGATCCTACATGGATAAACGTTCTCGGCAGAGTTGCGGCAGGAATTCCGATCGAAGCAATAGAAGAAATTATCGACCGCGAACAGATCACGGAGGATATGGCTCGGTGCGGTAAATACATAGGTCTGCGGATTCACGGCACATCCATGGAGCCGCGCATGAAGGAAGGCGACACCGTCATCGTCCGGCTTCAGGACGACTGTGACTCCGGCGACACCGTCATCGCAATGGTAAACGGCGAAGAAGCAACGTGCAAGATAATAAAAAAGATGCCCGAAGGCATCATGCTTATTTCTACAAACCCCGCCTATCCCCCTATGTTCTTTTCCAACCGTGAAATCGAGGAGAAGCCCGTGCGCATCCTCGGCAAAGTGGTGGAACTCAGAGCAAAGTTTTGAGCAGGAAAGCTCTTCAATACCGTGTCATAAGGGAGGAAGGACATTGAATACGGCTGTAATCGTTCTGCTCGCTGTCGTGATCGTTGTTCTTTATCTCGCGCTTGTTCTGAAAAAGGACGATATAAAGAATCTAAACGGGCAAATCGAGAGAATGAACTCGGAGAAGGCTTCGCTTTCCGAAGAAAAAGACCGCGCCGACGAGCGCTTTTCAAAGCTCTTGAGAGCGCATGAGGACGAAACCTTTGAGGCAAATCGACGGATCAGGAACCTTTCCGCAGAGAACGCCGAGCTGAAGGAACGTCTTTCAAAATACATTTCTTTGTATAACCGAGATATCGCAACTCCCTTCAGCAAATACATTTGGAAAAAGTACGTCCTGACCGATCAATTGATAGACTATTTCAGCGACAAGCCGGGGAAAGCCTGCGATATTTTCGACGGCATATCTCTTAAAGACGTTATCTCCTTCTCCTGTGAAATAAACGGTTCCGAAGGAGATATCTACTGTACAACGCTCGATTCATGTTCCTGCCCCTATTTTGCAAAGCTGGGGAAGCCATGCAAGCATATGTTTTTCCTTGCGATACAGCTCGGAGTTGCCTGTATGGAGGACAAACATTCTTATGAACTGCGTACTGCGCTGAGCAGATATTCCGACAGTATACGCAAAATAGAATCCGAAAATACTTTTCTTTCGAATGCGCGTGAAGACCTGAAGCGTGAGAGCGAAGGTCTCAAACGAGAAATTGCGAGTGAAGAAGAAAAGCTCGGGATGTTAAAGAGAAAGTCAGAGAAGTACCGTAAAATTATAAACAGCCGGAGCATTACTTTCCCGTGGATAAGCCGGATTTACGCCGATTGTTTGTATGCCGAAGCTATGGCGCTGTCACAGAAGCTGAGATATAAGTCTCCGCCTGCAGTCAAGGCCGCAGAAGCAGTGGCAGCTGCTGCCCGCGAAAAAAGAAAGCTGATTGAAAGGCTGAAATGCGCGGAGCATATTATCACCATATACGAATCTGTCGCTCCGTGGCTGTCGGAATTCAACGATACTCCGCCGAAAGAGATCTTCGAACACCGCATTGAGGATTGTGACGGAAAGACAGAATACGAAAGCATGAGAAGATGGCTGTCCCGTAAGGAGTACGATTCTCTTCCGCCTGCGGAAAAATATCAGCTTGCACTTGATCGTTATTCCGAACGTGCGAAAAGCACTTGGGAGATCGGTATAGACTACGAAAGATATATCGGCTATCTTTATGAAGCAAAAGATTACAGCGTTATATACCACGGCGCCGTGATGGGCTTCGGCGATCTCGGGCGCGACCTGATAATTAAGAACCGCGAGGAAACGCTCATCGTTCAATGTAAGCGGTGGATAGAAGGCAAAGTAATTCACGAGAATCACATTTGTCAGCTTTACGGCAGCGTAGTCGCATATTCGATAGAACATCCGGACGAGCAGGTTCGGGGGACGCTTGTGTGCACATGTTCTTTGTCGGAAACGGCAAAAAAGTTTGCCGACTATCTCGGGATACAGGTCGAGTACATACAATACGAATCGCACCCGCTGATAAAATGCAACATAAACAAAAATACAAAAGAAAAAATCTATCATCTGCCGTTTGATCAGCAGTATGACCGTATCGCTATTGATGCCGGAAAAGGCGAGTGCTATACGGCGACCGTCAAAGAGGCGGAAAAACTCGGCTTCCGACGGGCTTTCCGCCACAGAGCGTCCGAGAAGGCTTGAAGAAAAATAAGCATCTTTCAAGCCCACACGAGGGAATAAGAAATGAAAAAAGAAAAGGCGAAGACGCCCGAAAATAACAGAGCAGCCGTGTATGCTCGGTACTCAAGCCGGAAGCAGGGGGAACAGTCCATAGAAGGACAGCTTTCCGAGGCTTATAAATACGCCGAGACACACGGCTATAATATAATTCATGAATACATTGACCGTGCGAAAAGCGGACGCACGGATAACCGCGAAGCCTTTCAGGAAATGCTGCGCGACACGGCAAAAGGAACCTTCTCCACGATTATACTTTGGAAGCTTGACCGATTCGGCAGAAACCGCGAGGAAATAGCAGCAAATAAATACCGCTGCAAGAAGAACGGCGTGAAGGTTGTGTATGTCGCCGAGAACGTCCCCGACTCCCCCGAAGGTGTAATTCTCGAAAGTGTCCTTGAGGGCATGGCGGAATATTACAGCTTGCAGCTCAGTCAGAATGTGCGCCGCGGTATGCATGCAAACGCAGAAAAATGTCAAAGTACCGGAGGAACGACCCCTCTCGGATATGCCGTCGATCCTGCAACAAAGAAGTTTGTAATCGATCCGAACACCGCACCGACAGTGCGGCGGATATTCGATATGTATGCGGGCGGTACGAAAATTTCGGAAATTGTGAGAACTCTCAACGATTCCGGAATTCGGACTGCAAGAGGGTCGCGTTTCAAAGTTGACAGCCTATACACAGTTTTAAGAAACGTGAAGTATACGGGAATATACACATATAACGGGAGCGTCAGAATCGAAAACGGCATTCCCGCGATCGTGGATCGAGCCACTTTCGAAAAAGTGCAGGAGATGCTAAAGGTGAACAAACGAAAGCCGTCGAAGCTGTGGGATACTTTCGATTATATTTTGACCGATAAACTCTTCTGCGGGATGTGCGGTTCAAAAATGGTAGGCGAAAGCGGTACAAGCAAAAACGGAACAAAGCACAGTTATTACACATGCGTTAAGAAGCGAAGAGACCATGCTTGTAAAAAGAAGGCAGTGCGACAGTATTATATCGAAACACTTGTCCTTGATCGGATAGCCGCAATTCTCGACGACGACAGCCTTCTTGCCTTTATCGCCGACAATGTTTATTCCTACTATGTGAAACTGCAAAACGATGATGACATGACCGATGCGCTGAAGAAAAGACTGCGAGAGGTTGAAAAAGCGCAGATTAATATACTTCGCGCGATTGAAGCCGGAGTGTTCAACGACATGACAAAAGCGCGAATGGACGAACTCGACGAACAAAAATCCGAGCTGCAAGCACAAATCGCCGAGGAAGAATACGCAAAGACGGGCTTGGCAACGAGGGATACCATCCTTGCATGGCTTTATTCTCAAAGGGAAAAGGACTTGAGCGACAGAGCCTCACAGCGGCAGCTCATAGAAACATTCGTCAATGCAATTTATGTATTCGATGACAGAATCGAAATCCTGTTCAATTACTCAAGAGACCGCCGCTCTATTAAGTTTGAAGAGCTATCGGACCTTTATGAATACGGTGATGTGTTCGTATCTTCTGCGTTATCGTTCACCAGCCCGGAAGCCGGGCAGCCGAGAATCATGGAGGCAGGCTTAAGTTTGTTTCCTTATCGCCCGATGGGTGATTGGTTTTGACTGTTTTGCTTTCACTAAGGTCTCCCGCACAAAAGTGCGGGGGATTTTTTGTGTTATTTTGCAGGCGTGCCGCGCACGTCCCGTACTTCACCTTATGTGTGTCTCTCCGTCCGGCAGCTCGTCCGCCGCTGCGCATGAGCGGGATTTCTCCGCCGGTCTTGACAAGGGAAAGAATATCTGATACAGTATAAATGAAAAGGTGTTCTCCATAATGGGCGTGTGTCTTTTGCCTATCCCCACGGAGGACACCTGTTCTCTTTCCGGCACCCGAACATGACGGAATTTCTTTCTTGCCTTATCCTGCACCGTGAAACAGTCTTTATCCGCTTTTGCTTCGGCATGTGAATTTTGCCGGAAGCCGCAGCCCGGTTCCTGCCGACAGCCGTCCGGCTTTTTTCGCTCCGTGCTTCCGAGGCATTTTCGCCGAACGGATTATATTATAATTTTTTCATAAAACCTGAACCTTTTGATCTTTTATTCCGACTGTATAGGTGAAATCGATTTCAAAACCGTTTACCGGGAGGTAATAATGTGAACGAATTTGAAAAGCTGCTGCAGGAAAAACTGATCCCGCTTCAGCGCTATGTGAATTTCAAGATCGCCGACAGGCATGATGCGGAAGATGTCATTCAGGACGTATGCCTTTGCGCCGCGCTGAAATTCGACACGCTGAGCGATCACGCATTTTTCAAGGCGTGGCTGATCGGCATTGCCAAACACAAGTGCACCGACTATTACAGACTGAAGGCGGCAAGTTCGGAGGTTCCTTTGGATTCGCTGTCCGAATCGGCGTTGGGCGCCGCAGGAATCGGAATCACGGAGCACAGCGCCGTACGCGATATCCTGGACGCACTCGGGGGCAAAGAAAAGCAGATCCTATATCTGTATTTTTTCGAAGATCTGTCTCAGGAAGACATTTCGAAAAGACTCGATATTCCCGTCGGGACAGTGAAAAGCCGCCTTCATTATGCAAAAAATCAATTCCGTTCCGTGTGTACTCCCGAACAGATTCTGATGTTTGAGAAAGGAAGAAAGATCATGCCGAAAAAAGATTATACCCGCGGATTTTCCGAGAACGTGCCGACGCTCATTATCAAAAAAAGCTCACGTCCGTTTTTCGAGGTCAAATGTGCCGACGAATCGTTTATTGTTCCGGTGATCGGAAATAAAAATGCGGAGGGAACATATCGCTATCCGTCCGGAAAGCTGGCGCTTGTGTCCTCCTGCTATGTCCCGAAGGCAGCTGTGATACACGGTGTTGAAGGCGTTAAAATATGCAGGGATACCTACAATGTCAAAGCCGGTAAGCTTTACAAAAACGAGTGCATCTGGTTTTCGCAGCTGACCGACGAATATGTTCGTGACCTTGCAACCGTCGCCTGCGATAGCGACGCGGATGATGATTATCCTACAGCCATTCACACATTTTTGGAAGAAGATTACGATGTCAAAGTAAACGGAAATGACCGTGTTCACGGCAGACCGCTGCTTATCAAAGAAAATCCGCCCGAGGTTGTCGACGGAAAGATCGTTGTCAATGAGTATAATGTCCGATACACCATGGGTACGTTTGATGTAACCGTAGGCGAAAGAGCTTTTGAGACCGTTAAGTTTATCAATGTTCAAAACGGCACCTTGGTCACGGAGAATTATGTCGATGCAAACGGCAGGCTGGTACTCATGCGTTGGTATGAGTCGGTGGCTTCTGTCGAGCAGACCGAATGGTATACCGATGAATGGAAGAACGCGATCATAAATGAGAATCCGAGACTGACCGTCAATGATGTTGAATACTGCCTGCTCGAAGACCGCATCAGCGAATATGCGCTCTGAGCCTTGCCCCGCTTCGGCGGGGCTTTTCTTTTGCTTTGGATTTCGGCGGATGCGGAGGATGCCCGTGTTTTACATTCGTATGCTCGGCGGATATTCTCTGAATTTTCGCCGCAGTGTATCTGTCGCACGGCTGCGATTGCGTTTCACTCGCACGGCTGCGCTCTCAGTCGAACATGGTTTTCCACGCGCTGTCGCGGTACGCGCGAAAGCACATGCGGATCTGTTCTTCGCTGCATTTTTCTTCGGCGAGCGGCGGCAGATTGTCCTCGTCAAA
>URSW01000090.1 GCA_900550625.1 uncultured Eubacteriales bacterium | reverse complement strand
GGCGTTTCGTTTGAGTCCCCCAAGGGAAAGATCGAGGTCTGCCGCGGCGGTTCCGGGGTCGATTTCTCGGAGGAAAAGGCGAAGGAGATACTTCTTGAAAAGGAGATCGGCATCCTCGTCGATCTCGGATCGGGGGATGCGGAAGCCACCGCGTGGGGATGCGACCTCACATACGATTATGTTAAGATAAACGGAGACTACCGCACCTGATTAAAAATACCGTGAACGGCGGAAGAAAGGCAACACGGATATGGATGAAATGAAGCTTACCAATGCGCAGCGTGCGGGTGTTCTCGTGCAGGCGCTGCCGTACATACAGAAATACTACGGGAAGATCGTCGTTATAAAGTACGGCGGAAACGCCATGCTCAACGAGGAGCTGAAAAGCGCCGTCATGGGCGATCTCGCCCTGCTTTCACTCATCGGAGTGAAGGTCGTGCTCGTACACGGCGGCGGTCCCGAGATCACCGATATGCTGGCGAGAGTCGGGAAAAAGACGGAATTCGTGAACGGGCTTCGCGTGACCGACGCGGAGACCGCCGAGATCGTGCAGATGGTGCTCGCCGGAAAGATCAACAAAAGCCTTGTCAACAAGCTTGAGAACATCGGCGCGAACGCGATCGGGCTTTCGGGCGCGGACGGTCATATGATCGAGGCGGCGCCGCTCAGCCCCGCGCTCGGGTATGTCGGGGAGATCACTGCGGTGAACGTGAAGCCGATCACCGATATGCTCGAAAAGGGATATATCCCCGTTATCTCGACCGTCGGATGCGACCGTGAGGGAAACGTGTACAACATCAACGCGGATACAGCTGCCGCGCGGCTTGCCGGTGCGCTTGAGGCGGAAAGCCTGATCTGCATGACTGATACGGCGGGAATAATGCGGAACTGCGATGATCCCGATTCGCTGATCCCGGTGATCGACGTTGACGGAATAGGCAAGCTTATCACGGACAAAACGGTGTCCGGCGGAATGATCCCGAAGGTGGAATGCTGCGTCGAGGCGATACGGTGCGGAGTTCACAAGGTGTTCATCATCGACGGACGCATCCCCCACTCGATACTTATAGAAACGCTTACCGACGAAGGAATCGGTACAATGATAAAATAATCCCGCGCATCATGGGAGAAAGGCGGTACGGAAAATGGATATACGCGAAACCGACAGCGAATATGTCGCGGCGACATATTCGCGCTTTCCGCTGACCGTGACGGGCGGTCAAGGCTCGGTGCTCGTCGGCGACGACGGCAGGAAATACATCGACCTCGGAACGGGAATCGCCGTGAACACCTTCGGCATGTGCGACGGCGAATGGGTCGAGGCGGTGAAGAAGCAGCTTGACACCTGCGGGCATACGTCGAACCTTTACTATACGGAGCCGTGTGCGGTCCTCGCGAAGATGCTTTGCGAGCGCACGGGAATGAAGAAGGTGTTCTTCTCGAATTCGGGCGCCGAGGCGAACGAATGCGCGATCAAGGCGGCAAGGCGTTTTGCTTTCCGCAAATACGGCGACGAGAGCCGTTCCACGGTGATAACGCTGAAAAACAGCTTCCACGGAAGAACGGTGACGACACTTGCCGCGACCGGACAGGACGCCTTCCATACCGAATTCGGACCGTTTACCGGGGGATTCGTGTATGCCGAAGCCGGAGACCTCGACGGACTCGAAGCGCTCTGCAAACAGGGCTGCTGCGCCGTGATGTTCGAATGCGTTCAGGGAGAGGGCGGAGTCAACGCGCTCGACGCGGATTTCGTGCACGGCATCTTCGGGCTGTGCGAAAAGTACGGCATCCTCACGATCGCCGACGAGGTACAGTGCGGCAACGGACGGAGCGGTAAGCTCTATGCGTATATGAACTACGGAGTGACACCCGATATCGTGACGACCGCCAAGGGACTTGCGGGCGGGCTTCCGCTCGGAGCGACGATGTTCGGCGAGCGCGCGGCGGATATCTACACCCCGAGCTCGCACGGCTCCACCTTCGGCGGAAATCCGATCTGCGCGGCGGGCGCGGTAAACGTGCTTTCGCGCATTGACGACGATCTCCTTGCGGGAGTAGTCCGCCGTTCGGAGATAATACGCTCGCACCTTGCGGGAAAGCCGGGTATCGTGAGCATATCCGGTATGGGACTCATGCTCGGAATCGAGACCGTGAAAAGCGCGGCGGATGTGATAACGTACTGCCGCGAGCACGGAGTTCTCGTGCTTTCGGCGAAAAACAGGGTCAGACTTCTTCCCGCGCTGAATATTCCCGAGGATCTTCTCCTCCGCGCTCTTGAAGTGATCGCCGCGTCAGCGGCTGAGTGATCCCGCCGGCATTGCAGGCGCAGCGGCGATGCCGGATAAACGGAATCGGCGAGCAGCTGGAATTTTCAAAATACAGCGGAATAATTCTCAAAAAATAAGGAGCGCACGGCTTCGGATGAGCGCCGACACATTCGGACGCAGATTGCAGCCGTGCGCTGTTTTTTGTATACGGATAAGGCGGGATCGCCGAATGTGAAAGTGCAGCGGGAAATCAGACCTCGGACCAGTCGATACGCCTGTCCTTGAAGTAGAACTCCCTGTCGTGATCGCTTATCTCGCGCAGTACACGGCACGGATTGCCGACCGCCACGACGTTCGCGGGAATGTCCTTCGTCACGACGCTGCCTGCGCCGATCACGGTACCCGCGCCGATCGTGACGCCGGGGACGATCACGACTCCCGCGCCGATCCAGCAGTTCTTTCCGATCCTGACGGGGAAGTTGTACTGATACGCTTTCTCGCGCAGCGACGGGAGAATCGGATGTCCCGCCGACGCGACGACCACGTTCGGTCCGAACATCGTGTAATCTCCGACGTAGATGTGCGTGTCGTCCACAAGCGTCAGATTGAAGTTTGCGTAGATGTTTTTCCCGAAGTGGCAGTGCGCGCCTCCCCAATTTGCGTGAAACGGCGGCTCTATGCAGCATCCTTCGCCGATGTCCCCGAACATCTCTTCAAGCATTTTCGTGCGCTTTTCCGCTTCGGTTGGGCGCGTCATGTTGTAGTCGTAAAGCCGGTCGAGACACTTGAGCTGTGCTGCTGCGATCTCTTCGTCGCCGGGGAGATAAAGCTCACCCGTGTGCATTTTTTCTTTCATGCTCATTTTTTGTACCGGTCCCGCAGGCGGGACATTCCTTTCGTTTTCCGACGGTGCGCTATCGCGCTTTTCACCTTTATTATATTCCCGAAGCGCCGAAAAATCAAGAGTTTCAAGGCTTGCTGTACCGTATTTTACGCGCTCTGCGCGGTCGGAACACTTTACCGCGCGTTCCTTTTTCAGGTATTTTCCAAATGCCTAAAACCACAATATCATGTGTCCTTAGAAAAAGTGCACACAAAATCGTGTGATTTTTTTACGCGCTTATTTTTCAAAAAACTATTGTAATTTGCAAAACAATGTGGTATAGTAGATTCAGACTGTATCGGATACTCTGCCGATACCGATAAAAAACGGAGGAGCTTATGCTTAGAATCACAGACAACGGAAATTCCGAGTATGTAATAATCATACGTAAGAATCATTCCGCTTCAGAGAAAACCGCTGCAGAAGAGCTTGCGGCTTATCTCAAAAAGATCACCGATGCCGAAATACCGGTAAAGACGGATGACGAGAAGAAGACCGATCATGAGATCGTGATCGGATTTACGAACCGCGGCGGCAAGGGCAAGAAGGAACTCGGCGAGGAGGGCTTTACCATCAAGACCGAGGGCAAACGCCTGTTTATCCTCGGTTCCGAGGTGCGCGGCGCGCTTTACGGCGTTTATTCGTTCCTCGAGAAGTGCTGCGGATGCCGCTTCTACACCGACACCTGCGAGCGTGTTCCGAAGGTGAATATGCTTACCGTTCCCGAGATTGACTGCACCGAGCTTCCGGGATTTGAGTACCGTAACGTATATTGGTTCGCACAGGGCGGGGAGATGATCTCCGCAAAGCTGAAAAACAACGGCGGAATGGGGCACGAGCTCACCGAGAGAGTCGGCGGCGGAATCAACTATATAGGCAGCTTCTGTCATACCTTCCCCGATCTCGGCGAGACCGGAAACGTATGGGATATGCCCTGCCTCAGCGACGAGGCAATGTATCAGACCGTCCTCAAGAATGTAAGAAAGAGACTTATCGAGAACCCGCTTCTCAAGATCATCTCCGTATCTCAGGTAGACGGAAACAACGGCGAGTGCTCCTGCGAAAAGTGCCGCAAGGTATTTGAAGAGGAGAAGAGCCACGCAGGTACGCTTATCCGCTTCTGCAACCGCCTCCAGGAGGATGTGAACAAGGAATTCGAGGGCGTTCATATCGATACGCTTGCGTACCGCTACACGAGACAGCCCCCCGCAGTTACCAAGCCTCACAAGGATATGATCGTTCGTCTCTGCAACATCGAGTGCAGCGTCAGCAAGCCTCTCGAGGAAGCTGTAAACGATCCCGCGGAGAACGGATACGACAATTTCCCGACCAACCTGAAGAAGTGGCATGAGATCACAAATCATCTCTACATTTGGGACTACACAACCAACTTCACCAATATGTCCACCTCCTTCCCGAATTTCAACGCAATCAGAAAGAACGCACGTTTCTTCAAGGAGAACGGCATTTCCGGCGTTTTCGAACAGGGTAACAGCTCCTGCCTGAACGGTGAGTTCGGCGAGCTTCGCGGATATCTTCTTGCAAAGCTCCTCTGGAATCCCTACATGACCGAGAGTGAGTTCCGCGTTCATATGGCGGATTTCTGCACCGATTACTACGGCGCTGCCGCAAAGCATATGATGCAGTACATCGATTTCGAGCATGAGTGCCTCCACGACATCTTCATGACGATCTACTTTGACGACTCCTCCAACATTATCTACATGGACGGATACAAGGATCATTCCGAGGGCGCGTTTGCGTTCTACGATAAGGCTGCCAGAATTTTCGACGAGGCCGAGGCTGCCGCATGGGGAAGCGGAAACCGCACTCACTACGACAACGTCCGCCGTTCGCGCATACAGCTTTACAACTACAATTACTTTATTCTCAAGAGAAAGATGGATAGTGCAAATCCGGAGGAAAAGGAGGCGCTCGAGCGTGCAAGCGCAGAGTCGAACCGTACAATGTTCGCGCTTATGCGTGAATACGGCTTCACCGAGCCCCGTGAGTTCTCCCATCTCGATCTCGCGTCGGTACCGGATTTCAATCAGTGCTTCATACACTGGTAAAAAACAGCGCGCTTCCCGCGGGAGATATTCTCCCGCGGGCGGTGCATATCATTGCACCGCAGCTTATGAAGCAGCTCTTGCGCCGACCGCCGCGGCACAATTCCGCCGACGGTATTTTTATCGTCCTGCCCGAGCGAAAAGAGCTTTTCTGAAGAAAGGAAGCGCAAAAACATGGAAATACACGGATTTCAGAAGCTGACGCTTCTTGATTTCCCCGGCAGGACCGCCTGTACGGTCTTTCTTGCCGGATGCAATTTCAGATGTCCGTTCTGTCACAATTCGCTTCTTGTGACCGAGAAGCCGGACGCCTGTATGACAGATGCCGATCTCGCGGCATACCTGAAGAAAAGACGCGGACTTCTCGACGGGGTTGCGATCACCGGAGGAGAGCCGACGCTTTATCCGGAGCTTGACGGGCTGTGCCGCATGATAAAGGAGCTCGGGTATCAGGTCAAGCTCGATACTAACGGGACGAATCCCGGAAAGCTGCGCGCGCTTGTCTCGGACGGACTTGTCGATTACGTTGCGATGGATATCAAAAATTCGCCCGAAAAATATGATGTTACCGCGGGCATAAACAAAGCGGATCTCGAAAAGATCTGCGAAAGCATTGATTTTCTCCGAAGCGGAGCGGTCGATCACGAATTCAGAACCACTGTCGCCGTCGGGCTCCATACCGCGGACGATATACGCTCTCTCGGAAAAGCCTTCGGCGGAGACGACCGCTATTATCTTCAAAATTTCAAGGAATCGGAATATACGATAGAAAAGGGATTTGCCCCGTTTTCGTATGACGGCATGGAAGAACTCCTCAAAGCCGCCCGTGAGTATTTTCCGAATGCGAAAATACGCGGCGAGGACGACTGAGCCGCATTGAACACCGTGCCGCCTACGGCGCTCAAAAACGAATATTTCCGGGAAAGGGCGGCGTGTTCCGGCTTTTCCGGTAAACATAAGGATTTTATAAGGAAGGAAGAACCATAATGTACAAAGTCAGAAAAAGAACGGGCAAGCTGATTGAATTTGATCTTGCAAAAATCTCGAACGCGATAACTCTTGCATTTGACGCATGCGAAAAGCAGTACAACCAGAACATAATAGACTTCCTTGCACTCAAGGTAACGGCTAATTTCGAGCCGAAGATCAAGAACGGCGCAATCGCCGTCGAGGACATTCAGGACAGCGTTGAGCAGGTGCTCATTCAGGCGGATTACGCCGAGGTCGCAAAGGCGTACATACTGTACCGCCGTCAGCATGAGAAGCTTCGCTCGGTCAAGAACACGCTGCTCGACTATAAGGATCTCGTAAATCAGTATATCGGTGCAAACGATTGGCGCGTAAAAGAAAACTCCACGGTCACTTATTCCGTCGGCGGACTTATTCTCTCGAACTCCGGCGCGATCACCGCAAACTATTGGCTTTCCGAAGTGTATGACGACGAGATCGCAAACGCTCACCGCAATGCCGATATCCACCTGCACGATCTTTCGATGCTCACCGGATACTGCGCGGGCTGGTCGCTGAAGCAGCTTATCGAAGAGGGTCTCGGCGGTGTCACCGGAAAGATCTCCTCCTCCCCCGCATCTCATTTGGCTACGCTCTGCAATCAGATGGTAAACTTCCTCGGCATCATGCAGAATGAGTGGG
>URSW01000089.1 GCA_900550625.1 uncultured Eubacteriales bacterium | reverse complement strand
ATAACCGCCTGTCCGAAGCATATAATCCGCCTGATCCCGTTCGACAGCCGGCAGTGGGTCGGCTGCATGTCGGTCGACGACGGCAAGACCACTAGAAAATACTGTGATGTTGGCTGCATAAGCTGCCGCATATGTGAGAAAAACTGTCCGGAGGAGGCGATAAGCGTAAGCGATTACGTCGCCTCGATCGATTATTCCAAGTGCAGCGGCTGCGGTATCTGCGCCGACAAATGTCCGCGCGGAATAATACATTCCGCGGATAAGGAGGTATCCGAAAAATGAAGAAATACGATAAAATCCTCAGCATACTTATAATTATATCGGGCGCGTTTGCGCTGGTCTGCTATGTTTCATATTTCATAAAGCTGTTTGTTTATCCCGAAGGGACGCTGCCGATCATTGCGTGCGTTACGGTGATCCTCGGAGTCTGTCTTCCGATATCGCTTGACAAATACATACGGAAGCTTACGAAAAAGGCGTATCCCGTGCTGAAGACCGTGTATTGCGCCGCGCTGTGCTTTTACATGGTTACCTTTACCGCGATGTCGGTGTTTGTTTATTCCGGTGTTTCTTCCGGACCCGCGCCGGAAAAGCTGCCGCCTGATACGGTGTTCGTCACCTTCGGCGCGAAGATCAAGCCGGATTCTACGCCCGGAAAAGCGCTCATGCGCCGGCTCGACAAAACGATCGAGCTCATGTCGTACTGCCCGGATTCGGTATGCATCGTCACGGGCGGAAAAGGCGTTGACGAGCCCGAATCTGAAGCGGAGGCAATGCGTAAATACCTTGTTGCCAAGGGCATTCCGGATGAGCGTATAATTGTGGAGGATCAGGCAAAGGATACGATACAGAACGTGGAATTTTCAAAGAAGCTTATAACGGAGAGGGGGCTTGAAGGACGCACCGTCGCGTGCGTTTCCACCGGGTTCCATATCCCGAGGATAATGTACCTTACCTCAAAGGCTGACTTCGGCGAATATTTTTACCGTGCGCCGGGAAGCAATTTCTATATAGAATTCACATCGGTCGTCAGAGAATATATGTCATATGTCAAGCTCTTCGTCAGAGGATACTGACGTCGGCGATCGCGGAAAGGACGGAAAGATGGATATAAAGGAGATACTTTCGCACGTCGATCATACGGAGCTTTCACCCGCCGCACGGCTCGACGATATAAAGCTCCTTATCGACGATGCGATAAAATATTCGACCGCGACCGTGTGCATCCCGCAGTCCTATGTCGCACAGGCATCGGAGTATGCGGCGGGGCGCATGAAAATATGCACCGTCATCGGATTCCCGAACGGATATGACACGACCGCATCAAAGGTTTTTCAGGCGTCCGATTCCGTGAAGAACGGAGCGGATGAGATCGATACCGTTATCAACATCGGCTGGGTCAAGGACGAAATTTACGACCGCGTGCAGGACGAGATCGCCGAAATAAAGGATGCCTGCGGAGATCGGATACTGAAGGTCATCGTTGAAACCTGCCTCCTTACGGACAGCGAAAAGGTGCGCATGTGTGATGTCGTGTACCGCGGCGGTGCCGACTATATAAAGACTTCAACCGGATTTTCAAAGGGCGGTGCGACGGATCACGACGTGAAGCTTTTTGCGGAGCATGTTGCTCCCGGACTTAAGATCAAGGCGGCGGGCGGAATATCCTCTCTCGCCGATGCCGAGAATTTTCTCAGGCTCGGAGCAGATCGGCTCGGCACAAGCAGGATCGTAAAGCTTGTAAAGAACGAGGATTCGGCAGGATACTGATGAGAAGCGTCGGAAAGCGGATCTTTTGTGAATATCCGCACAGCATCGGCGTGACTGCCTGATTTTGCATTTCACATGTTTTCAGCCGCAAGGCGGCGGAAAGGAGACCATGAGACTTTTTCTTATCGTACTTGACAGCGTCGGAGCGGGATATCTGCCCGACGCCGGACTTTTCGGGGATGTCGGAGCAAATACACTCGGCACTCTTGCGTCTTCACCGGAGCTTTCGATCCCCAATCTCGTTAAAATGGGAATAGGAAATATTGAGGGGCTGTCCTCACTCGGAACCTCCGCATCTCCCGAAGCGGCAGTTGGAAGATGCATCGAACGCTCGATGGGCAAGGATACGATAATCGGGCATTGGGAGATTGCGGGACTTGTGTCCCCGAAGCCGCTGCCGACGTATCCGAACGGATTCCCTAAAGAAATAATCAACGCCTTTTCCGAAAAGACTGGAAGGGGAGTAATCGTCAATAAGCCGTATTCCGGAACGGAGGTCATACGCGATTACGGCACCGAGCACGTAAGAACCGGCAAGTGGATCGTATACACCTCGGCAGATTCCGTTTTTCAGATAGCTGCGCATGAAGAAGTGATCCCTCTTGACGAGCTTTATCGCGGCTGCGAGATCGCGCGCGGTATCCTGACCGGGGACAATGCCGTCGGACGGGTCATCGCGCGCCCGTTTGTCGGAATCGACGGAGATTACAGAAGAACGACGAACAGACGCGACTTTTCTCTCGAACCGTTCGCCCCCACGCTTCTCGACGCGCTGAAGGAAAACGGCAAAACCGTTATCGCAGTCGGAAAGATACACGATATCTTTGCCGGGCGCGGCATAAGCGAGTCGATCCATACCGACGGAAATACGGACGGCATGAATAAGACTCTCGATATTGCGTCGCGTGATTTCGACGGTCTGTGCTTCGTTAATCTTGTGGATTTCGATATGCTCTACGGTCACCGCCGGGATATTCCGGGATACGCACGCGCGCTTTCGGAATTTGACGCATTTCTTCCGTCGCTCATCTCAAAGCTCGGCGACGATGATGTTCTCATCATTACGGCGGATCACGGATGCGATCCCGGATACAGCGGAACCGATCATACGAGAGAGTATATACCGCTCATAGTTTACGGAAAGGGAACATCTCCGCAGATGCTCGGCACACGTTCAACATATGCCGATATCGCGGCGACGGCGGCGACGGCGTTCGGCGTTCCGCTCGACACCCCCGGAACAGATTTTTTCGAAAAAATCAAGAGATAATTGCGGGAATAATTGCACAAAATTCAAATGGATTTTTTGTGCATTCCTCCAATGTTTAAAAAGCCGGAATCAAATGCACCTCAACCCCTTGAAATGAGGTGCATTTTATTTTAATATAATAGGGAATAAAAATGTTCTGACGAACATTACTTGGAGGTAATCATGGCAATTTCGGCAAATGATACAATAAGAATCGGTATTATCGGATGCGGCGGTATCGCAAACGGTAAGCATATGCCCGGACTCAGATCGATCGAGAATGTGGAAATGGTTGCATTCTGCGACATCATTGAGGAGAAGGCACAGCAGGCAGCAAAGGACTACGGTACCGATGACGCGAAGGTATATACGGACTATAAGAAGCTTCTCGAGGACAAGACCATCGACGTTGTTCATGTGTGCACGCCCAACCGTTCGCACAGCTTTATCACCGTTGACGCTCTCGAGGCAGGCAAGCATGTAATGTGCGAGAAGCCGATGGCAATCAACTCTGAGGAAGCAAAGAAGATGCTTGATGCGGCTGAGCGTACCGGCAAGAAGCTCTGCATCGGTTATCAGAACCGTTACAGACCCGAGATGCTTTATCTTAAAAAGGAAGCGGAAGACGGTACCTTCGGAGACATTTACTACTCCGAGGCTATCGCAATTCGCCGCCGTGCGGTTCCTACATGGGGCGTATTTATCAATGAGTACGAGCAGGGCGGCGGTCCCCTTATCGATATCGGAACGCACTCTCTCGACCTTACCCTTTGGATTACAAACAACTACAAGCCCAAGTACTGCGTAGGAACCTCCTACCACAAGCTCAACGGTCTTGCTCCCGAGCTTCAGGGCAACACATGGGGTCCTTGGGATTCGAGCAAGTATACCGCTGAGGACAGCGCATTCGGATTTGTTGTAATGGAGAACGGCGCAACGATTCTTGTAAAGTCCTCATGGGCGCTTAACTACGAGCCTTCTCTCGAGGCATCGACTCTCATCTGCGGAACACTTGCAGGTGCGGACTTCGCTAACGGACTTCAGATAAACGGTGTACGCAACGGTCGTCAGTACATAATGAAGCCCAACTTCGGCGCAGGCGGCGTGGCATTCTTCGACGGCGACAACAGCGCTGCGCTTGATTGGCAGAACGACTGGATCAACTCTCTCAGAAACGATACCGAGGCGATCGTTCATGCAGATCAGGCATATTGCGTAACAAGAATCCTTGAAGGAATTTATACATCTGCCGCAACCGGCGATGTGTACAAGTTCTGAGTTTGATACATACGGACTATGCAATCCTTAGGGATTGCATAGTTTTGATGGCACAATAAAAAATCGAAAGGAACGGTACAAACATATGAAACTCAGTGTACTTGCAAATCTTTATGCACAGTATCCTCTTGAAGAGACTCTCGCAAAGCTCAAGGCTCTCGGCGTAGAGGCTGCCGAGATCGGCGCGGGCGGATACCCCGGAAAAGCTCACTGCGATCCCGAGAAGCTTCTTGCGTCTTCCGCGGATTTCGAAAAATTCAAGGATGCTTTCAAAAAATACGATATCGAGCTTTGCGCTCTTTCGTGCCACGGCAACCCCGTGCATCCCGACGAGACCGAGGCAAAGCGTTACCATGACGATTTTGTCAACACCGTTCTTCTCGCCGAGAAGCTCGGACTTGATACCGTGATCACATTCTCCGGCTGTCCCGGCGGCGCTCCCGGCGATAAGATGCCGAACTGGGCGACCTGCGCATGGCCCGAGGAGTATCTTGCGGT
Organism: uncultured Eubacteriales bacterium; assembly: GCA_900550625.1. Lineage (GTDB taxonomy): Bacteria > Bacillota > Clostridia > Oscillospirales > CAG-272 > UMGS1312. Next base: position 2,128 of record URSW01000089.1, on the reverse strand, counting down.
TCTCGATTATCAGTGGAATGACGTGCTTATTCCTTATTGGGAGAAGGCAACCAAATTTGCGCTCGAACACGGCGTAAGCCGCATCGCTCTCGAGCTTCACCCCGGCTTCTGCGTCTACAATCCCGAGAAGCTTATGAAGCTCCGCGAGGCTGTCGGTCCCGTTATCGGTGCTAACTTCGATCCTTCGCACCTTGTATGGCAGGGAATCGATCCCGTATCCGCTATCCGTTATCTCGGAGACTCCATCTACCACGTTCATGCCAAGGATACGAAGGTCGATAAGCTCAATACCGAGCGCACCGGCGTTCTCGATACCAAGCATTACAGCGACGAGATCAACCGTTCGTGGGTATTCCGCACGGTCGGCTTCGGCCACGGTGAGGAGTATTGGCGTGACCTTATTTCCGCGCTCCGTCTCGTAGGCTATGACCGCGTTCTCTCGATTGAGCATGAGGACAGCCTCATGTCCATCGACGAAGGACTATCTAAGGCTGTTGAATTTCTCAAACCCATGATAATACACGATCCAAAGCCCACCACCATGGCATGGGCATGATGTCCGCATAAAGGCGGCGCCTTCCCGATGCGGCGAGAAGCCGCTCAGGATGCTTTGGAATCGGATGACCGAAAAAGGCGGTGTCGGCATTCTGTGCCGACACCGCATATTTTTACGGATAATGTTTCGATACTGACAAATTGTAGAATTGTTAATAAATAAGTGGTACAATGGAAGTGCAGATTTTTACCGCGACGGAGGATGAAATGCTGACTTACGAAGAACTTCGCAAAAATGAAGCAATACGCACATATATATCCGCAGCCGATGATTCCCTCGGCGCACTTGGATACACCGAACACAGCTTCGGTCACGTCACGAAGGTTGCACAGTGTGCGAAATATATTCTCGAAACCCTCGGATACGGTGAACACGATATCGAGATAGTGCAGATAGCGGCGTTTCTCCACGACATAGGAAATATGGTGAACCGTGAGGAGCACGCACAGAGCGGCGCGGTCATGGCATTCCGCATACTCGATAACCTCGGCTTCAGCGCGTGTGATATTGCAACCGTCGTGTCCGCGATCGGAAATCACGATGAGTCAAATGGCGTTCCCGTGAACCCCGTTTCGGCAGCGCTTATCCTTGCGGATAAATCCGACGTGCGCCGCACGCGCGTGAGAAATCACGACGAAACAAGCTTTGATATCCACGACAGAGTAAACTATTCCGTTACCGATTCACGCCTCGAGATAAATCCCGCGCATGATACGATAACCCTGTCCCTCGACATAGACACGAAATACAGCTCGGTTATGGATTATTTCGAAATATTTCTCGCCCGCATGCTGCTCTGCAAGAAGGCGGCGGCAAAGCTCGGGCTTGAATACAAGCTCAAGATGAACGAGCAGCAGCTTATCTGACCGTCGCATTCAAAAGGATTGGGAAAAGAGAAAATGGATTCGTCAAATTTCACTCCCGAGGTAATAACGCTCGATTTTTATTCAAAGAGCGGTGACAGCTTCGGTGTTACATGGCAGACGAAAGAGGAGGGAAAACCGATCCTCGAGTACACGGATGAGGACGATTTAAATTTTGAACATCCGGTGCGAGTGAAGGGCGAGTGCTCCGAAGGGATGAAGGCAAAAAAGAATTGCGCCGTGATAACGGGAATTGCGCCCGGACAGCGGTGCCGCTGGAGAGTCGGCGACGAGTGCGGCGTAAGATCGGCGGACGCGGTTTTTACGGTTCCTCCGACAGGCGGCGACAAGCTTGATTTTCTTGTGTTCGCCGATTCACAGGACGAAGATAACAACGGACTTTGGTGGAAGTGCGCGTGTAAAGACGCGATCGGACATTTTCCCGGTACTCGTCTTTTCGCGCACGCGGGCGATATAGTCCAGTTTTCCGGCAGCCATGAGATGTGGCGCGATATGATCGGAAATAACGAGGAGTTTGTCAGCGCTTATCCGATGCTGCCGTCCGCCGGGAATCACGATTATTGGCACTGCTATCTGGACGGATACAGCAGTACGCTGTATTCTCATTTCAATATCGATCTTGCCCCGCAGGATACGTCTCACGGAATTTATTATTCGGTCGATATCGGTCCCGTGCATTTTACCGTGC
>URSW01000088.1 GCA_900550625.1 uncultured Eubacteriales bacterium | reverse complement strand
CGCCGGAGCAGGACGCGAGCACCGACGATACAGTGAGTACGCTCAGCGCAAGTGCGAGTATCTTTTTCATAAATCTATTCTCCTTCGGAGGAATATTCTTTTCCCGTATATGCGCGATTCTTCTTCCTTAACTCTATCATACCGAACATTTTTTGTCAAGCGAATTACGGAACAAAAAACGAAAAGTCAAAAATCACCGTAAAATCCGCCGAAACGCACAAGAAAATGCCGTGCAGACAGCAGTCTGCACGGCATTTTTTCATCATTGCCGTTATAACTTGTAAGTGCGTGCCTCTTCTGCGACGCGATCCGCAAAAGCACCGATCTCCATCGTGCCGAGGTCTCCCTCACCGCGCGCGCGAACGGAAATGTTGCCCGCTTCCTCCTCGTTCGCGCCGACCACGATCATATACGGCACCTTTGAAAGCTGTGCTTCACGGATGCGATAGCCGATCTTCTCGTTTCTCGCGTCAAGCTCCGCGCGCACGCCTGCAGCCTTGAGCTTCTCCGTCACCTTCTCGGCATAGTCCGCAAATGTGGGCGAAATCGGAAGAACCGTCGCCTGTGTGGGCGAGAGCCATACCGGGAACGCGCCCGCGTACTTCTCGATCAGCAGTGCGAGCGTACGCTCGTAGCAGCCGAGAGATGTGCGGTGGATGATGTACGGTATCTTCTGCGTGTTGTCGCTGTCGGTGTAGTACATGCCGAACTTCTCGGCAAGAAGCATATCGATCTGTATCGTGACGATCGTATCCTCCTTGCCGAACACGTTCTTGCACTGAACATCGAGCTTCGGTCCGTAGAACGCCGCCTCGTCAATGCCGATCTTGTAGTCAAGTCCGATATCGTCGAGGATCTTCTTCATTGTCGCCTGAGCCTCGTCCCACTGCTCGGGAGTGCCCTCGTACTTTGCGCGGTTGTTCGGATCCCACTGTGAGAAGCGGAAGGTGCAGTCCTCGAGAAGTCCGAGCGTTCCGAGGAAGTACTTCATCAGATTTACGCAGCCGAGGAATTCCTCTTCAAGCTGATCGGGACGGAGCACAAGATGTCCCTCGGATATCGTGAACTGACGCACGCGGATGAGTCCGTGCATTTCGCCGGAATCCTCGTTGCGGAAAAGCGTTGAGGTCTCGCCGAGGCGCATCGGAAGCTCGCGGTACGAGCGCTTGCGGTTCAGATAGACCTGATACTGGAACGGGCAGGTCATCGGACGGAGCGCGAAGCACTCCTTGGTTTCGTCGTTCGGATCGCCCATGACGAACATTCCGTCAAGGTAGTGATCCCAATGGCCGGATATCTTGTAAAGCTCGCGCTTAGCCATAAGCGGGGTTTTGGTGAGAAGGTATCCCGCCTTCTCCTCGGTATCCTCGACCCATCTCTGAAGTCTCTGGATTATGCGCGCGCCCTTCGGAAGGATTATCGGAAGTCCCTGACCGATGCAGTCGACCGTGGTGAAAAGCTCAAGCTCACGGCCGAGCTTGTTATGGTCGCGCTTCTTCGCCTCCTCGACCGCCTCGAGGTGTGCGTTCAGCATCTCCTTGTTGGGGAACGCAACGCCGTAAACGCGCTGGAGCATCTTGTTCTCGCTCTTGCCCTCCCAATATGCGCCGGTGCACTGTGTAAGCTTGAACGCCTTTACCGCACCCGTCGCAAAAAGGTGCGGACCCGCGCAGAGGTCGGTGAATTCACCCTGACGGTACAGGGTTATGTCCTCGCCCTCGGGAACACGGTTGATAAGAATAAGCTTGTAATCCTCGCCCTTCTCCGCCATCAGCGCCTTCGCCTCGCTGCGGGATACACTGATCCTCTCAAGGCGCAGATTCTCCTTCACGATCTTTTTCATCTCCGCTTCGATCCCGGAAAGAAGCTCGGGCGTGAAAGAAATATCGCTGTCGAAATCGTAGTAGAAGCCGTTTTCGATCGACGGTCCGATCGTCAGCTTCGTTTCGGGGTAAAGGCGTTTTACCGCCTGTGCGAGAATATGCGATGCGGTATGCCAGAAGGTGCGGCGTCCGCCGTCGTCGGAGGTGTCGGTTCCGTTCTCCTTCAGTGCTCCTTCAAATGTGAGAAGCGTGATCTCCGAGTCCTCTGCAATCGGAGTGGTAAGGTCGCACACCTTATCCCCGATACGGCACGCGATCACGCTGCGCGAGATCAGCCCCGCCGCCGCTGCCGCGTCGTAGACCGTGTTGAGCGCTTCGACCTCGATGTTTTCGCCTGTTCCGAATTTTACTTTTATCATGCTCTGCTCCTTTCCGCCTTGCGGCGTCACAATATTTATCTGAAATCGTATGCACCGGACATCTCCGGTGTCGAGCTCCGGAATTCTCCGGAAAAAAAACGCCCTCGCTCCAAACACAATGTTTGGGGTGAGGACTCAGTCCGCACGGTTCCACCCGAACTTTAACTTCATTCGTATCAGATTGACGCGCCGTATATGCGCGACGGGCGGTATCACTTCGGTTCGACACGGGCGCTCACAGCATACGCGCCGTTCTCTGAGTATCGGTTCTCCGGGTGACTTGTTCCGTAAAATAAAGTATATGCGTTTTTTTTCGCCTTGTCAAGACTTTTTTGAAAAATTCCGTAAATTCCCGCCCGTCGGAGCGAAAAATCCCGCAGCGCGGCAGCAAAACGGCGCACGGCGGCAAAAGCTCCTCCGAGAGGATTCACCGCGCCTCTCCGTGATGACGCGCCTCACGAAACATCGCGGGGATGCCTCACTTTCGAAAGGCATCCCCGATATGCAATTTAAAGCTTTCCGTTCCACAGGAGAATTATCACTATCACCGCCGCCGCACAGAGTGCGGATGCGATGACAACGCCGATCGTCATGCGCGGACGGGGCGAAGTTTTCTCGGACTTCGGAATAAGTCCGGCGCGGCGGAGTGCGGACGACACGCCGCGGTAGAGCAAAAGCGTAAACGATGCGTTGAGCGTGCTTTTGATAAGGTTGAACGGGGCAAAAACGGGCAGCAGCATCGCGGCGACCGCGCTTCGCGGATATCCCATGTAGATCGGCGTGATCGCCCAATTCCAGAGAAGCATCATGGCAGTCGAGAGAATTATTCCGCTGCCGAGCCCGATAAGCGCGCCGCCGAGCGTCCGCTTTCTTTTATAGATGAACGATGCCGTGCAGGCAAACGCGCAGGTCGATATCACGTTCATGAGAAATCCCCAGAATCCCGTCGTCGATATCGTCGCCATTTCGATAAGCGACACCGCCGCCGACATTCCGAACGCCGCCGCCGGACCGTATATGAATCCGCCGATCGTGATAATGACGTCCTTCGGCTCGTACTTCAGGAAATCGAGCGGCGCTATCGGGATGCGAAACAGCAGCACCGCGACGTAAGCGAGCGCCGAGAGCACGGCAATTGTGGTAAGCTTTCTGATTTTTTCGCTGTTCTTCATGTGAAATCCTTTCTGCCGGTATTACCGGATACCGAAGCAGTCAGCGAATCCACGCCGCATCACAGATGCGGACAAAAATCCCCCGGATCTCTCCGGGGGATATCGAAAAAGCGGTATATGCCGTCTTCTCACATCCAGACTTTACTGTCGGTTTTGGAATCACACCAAATCATGCGCAGCGCGCTCGCGGACTTTACCGCCGGTCGGGATTTTCACCCTGCCCCGAAGACTGTTCGGTTGTATGTGCCGTCCGTGATTTCGGATCGGCTCGGGAAAGCCGCACTTCCGTGCGCTCTCCTCAATGTAAAGTATACTCCGCTCTCGCTCATTTGTCAATATTTCCGCGCACATTTTCCGCACCGTCACGCATTTTTTCGAAGAACGGCAAACGCTCTTCTCATGAGCGCTCACGCCGCTCCGGAGGCAATGCCGTACCGAGTGCGGCGGCAAATCAGAGTACGATTCGCAGCGTGTGATGTCCCTTGTCCGACGGAGCGTCGAATACAGCGCTGCAGCGCTCGCCGTCGAGATAGTACTCGGTCGAGGCGGACGGACGGGCAAAGCCCTTCTTCTTCTCGACGGTCACGGAATATTTTGTGCCGCCGCGGTTCAGCTCGAACGAGCTCTTCTCCGCGTCAAACGGCAGTATGGGCGACACGGTCATCTTATCTCCGGAATACGAAATTCCGAGGAATTCGCTGACGGTGAGCGAGAGCCAACTTGCCGTGCCCGAAAGCATGGGGCCGACATTCTCGAGAGTTTCGGAATTATTGTACTGCGTGCAGAAGCGCGGATTTCCGCAGTAGAGGAACGGATCGTCGATCGCCTTGAACGGATACACGCGGTCGAGCATCCAATGTCCGAGAGAGGCAAGCTCCGCGGCAAGCGTCTCGTCCGAAACGCTCCTTGACGCTTTGAAGAGCGCCGCCGTGCACATCATCGTAGCGTGCTTGAACACCGCTCCGTTTTCGCGGTCTCCGGGGAAATAATGCTCGGTCGCCGTCTGCGACGAAATCTTATCGAGGTCGCACGGAGTCGAAAGCTTCAGCCCCGCCTCGCAGCGAAGGTATTTGTTGACCACGCCGAGCATTACCGCGATCTGCTCCTCGCTCGCGGTATCGGAGAGGATCGACCATGTGAACGAATTGAGGAAGTACGAGCCCTCGATATCGGGATCGGCGGAAAGGCGGTCGCCCGATGCGCCGACGTAGGTGTATCCGCCCTCGCGCTCGCTGTTAATCATCGCGCGCGCGAAGAAGTTGCCCTTCCATGCGTGCTTCTGTATGTTATCGTAAAGCTCGCGGCTCATCTGACGAAGCTCGGCGCACTCAGACTCGCGTCCGGTCAGGTGTGCAAGCTCGGCAAGCTCGTCCTCGGCGATTTTGAGAAGGAATGCGTTCATCACGCTCTCGCAGAAATGCGAACGGAATCTCGCACCCCGGCTTTCGCCCGTCTCCTCAAGCTGAGCGCGGTAGCGGCGCTCCTTCTCCGGTCCGTTTATCCAATCGAGGTCGAGCTTGAGGCAGTCGTTCCAATCGGCGGCGTCGAGGATCGGCATACCGTGATCTCCGACGGAGATCTTTCCGCTGTACACGATAAGCGCTTTCATTGTGTCATAGAGCGAGCGCGTCTTGTCCGAGCCCGCGATGCGGTAATGCGCGTCGAGGAACCCGGTGTCCCCCGTAAGCATGATATAGCGGTAAACCGCCTGAACGAGCCAGAGCGCGTCGTCGGAGCACTGTCCCGGCTCCTTGCCCTCGTAGTAGAAATTGTGGTTTGCGTATCCCATTTCGTACACGTTTTCCGCCCAGCGCGATATCATATCGCGCGCAAGGGGCGCATTCCCCATCGCCGCCATGTAATAAAGGGATGCGTACATATCCTGGATCTCTCGGAAGCCGATCTGACGGAACGCCTTCTGCGTCCATGCAAACGAGCGCGAGACGAATGACTGGTAGAACACCTGGAACGGAAGATTGCGGTTTATGTATGCGTCGCGCTGCGCGTCTCCCGTATCGAGGCGGAGATACGAGGAATATCTGTCATAGAAGGATGTCACGTCGCCGAGCGAGCGAAGCACCTCTCCGGGTGCGGAGAAGCGGGTGATGAGGGCGGAAAGCTTGGCTTCGAACGCCTCATGGCAGTCCTCCTTCTCCGTGACCATTCCGACAAAGGTGTCGAACTCCCGTATTGCGCCCGGTGCGAGAGTAAAGCTTTTGCCCATTGCAAAGAACGGAGCCTTCTTGCGCTGCGGATGAGACGGCAGGTATGCGACGTTCTGAGGATGGCGCACATCGCCCGTGCCGAAGAAATCGGTGTAGCTGACCGAATAGGAATCCATTCCCTCTCCGCCGGAGAGAAGCACCGCGAAATGCTTCGAGAAGCGGTGATATCTCGGCCAATAGTTCGGCGCGATCGCCATGACGCGCTCTCCGTCCTTCATGACTCCGCTTTCGTGGCAGATGTGGCAGTATAAGATATCATTCGCAAGAGCGTTGTTCGGATACACGCCGAACATTCCCGTTGCGACTATTTTCAGGCTGCGCTCGCGTCCGCTCATATTTTCGACCGTGATATGCTGCACCTCGGTCGCCTGCGGGAGAGAATCGTACTGCGGAAGCACAAATATCGTTCTCGTTATGCGGAGACCGCACTCCGTCTCGTACTCGATCACGGTATGATTCTGACGGTGCGTACAGAACGCGCTCTTTACGTTCTCCCACACGTTCGCCGCCTCCATGGCGGGATCTGTTTCCGGCAGACGGTCGAGCACGCTTGACGCGAACCGGTCCGAGGCGTCGTAGCCGATGGCCTGTTCGGCGAGTTCCCGCGCCTTCTCACCGTCGCCCATGGCGAGGCTGAGCATGGCCTTCAGGCCGATGATCCGGTAGCAGGCGTCCGTCGGCGCGTTGGCCTCCAACGGGCCGAGGATCCCCATCGCCATGTCGATGCGCGCCGGATCGGGCGTGGTGCCGTTGTCGATCAGCCGGGAAAACAGCAGGTCGGTGTTCACCATGCCGTCCGGCGTATTGATGCGTTCGCGCAATGCCGGAAGGGATAGGGGAGCGTTCTCGGCCAGTATGTCGCTGGCGATCATCATGCATGTTGATTCGGGCGCGAACTGCATCGTCACGCCCAATACGGCGAGCCGGTTCGCGTCGGACGACCATTCGCCCGTGGAGCGTGGTTCGGCCATGAGCTTCGACCAGTCGTAGGCGGCGGCGTTGCGCCAGGTGGTGCGCACATGTTCCGAGAATCCGTCGTAGGTCATGCCTGAGTCCAGATATTCGTGCGTGGCTGCGGTGATCAGCTCGTCCAACGGCGGTTCGTCCGTATCGGCGGCTGTGGCCTCGCTCTCCACGATGAACGGGATGCGGGGTTCTTCGGAGGCCAGGCCGTCCGTTTCTTCCGGCTGCTCCCCGTTGATGCGGTCCGCTTCCATGCGGTCCACTTCGCCGGCGAACCATTCAGAGCCCGCGAAATAGGTGCCGTCCATCGAGGAGAGCACCGGCTGGGG
>URSW01000087.1 GCA_900550625.1 uncultured Eubacteriales bacterium | reverse complement strand
CCGCGATGACAGAATCCGATATAGCTGTCGATACTGTTACCGAACGGATCAATCGCCTTTTCCTTGTTTACAGACCCTCTGAGCGCTCTGCATACCGCATGCACCGTTCCTTCGCCGCCGTCGGCAAGCGGAAGCTTGCACACTTGTGCATCAGGCAAACGCCGCCTGATCCCGGCTTCCACCGCATCGCAGAAGGGAGATGCATCAAGAGCCCCCTTGAAGGAGTCTGCCGCAATAACGAATTTCATCACCGTTCACCGCATCTGCTTTCGTAGTAGTGTTTTACGTCAATAGACCAAAAATCTTCGGATTCGTCAAGAAGAAGGGCTTCGGCTATTTCTTTTTTTACGGCGCTTTTCGGAATCCTCACCGAAAAGACGGACAGCCTGTATACAAAGGAAAATGCCGCGCGCGCCATGATCTGCATGGCTTCAATATCGTCGGTTCCTTTTTCGCATACGAAAGCGGAAACCTCCGAAAAAGTGTCGTTTACGGAAAACTGCATAAAACCTATATGGGAGATTATTTCACCGCTTTTCGAACAATCCTCGGCTATGTAGGCAAAGCTGCGCGGGTCGTAGGCGACTTCGAAATGATCGCAGAGCGCAGACTGCATTTTTTTATCCTGTATCGGAATAATGTGAAGCATTAACGAACTTCTCCTTTAATCAAAGAAATCTCGGAATCCGTAAGACGGCGCCATTTACCGGGAGCGAGCGTACCAAGTGACAGCCCGACCTCGCAAGTTCTTTTGAGTCGGACTACTTTCAGTCCGACCTCGGCGCACATACGGCGGATCTGACGGTTTCGTCCTTCTCGAAGTGTAACGTCTACGCACGATGTCGGCTTGCCGTCCTTCGTCATTTCGCCGCTTCCGGCAAAGACGCATTCAACGGGCATAAGCGTTTTTCCGTCGAGCGATGTGACGGACGACAGCAAAGCACAGAGCTCGTCTCCGTATTTTCCTTTCACTGTAAGACGGTATACCTTTTTCGTTTCCGTCGAAGGGTGCATCAGCCGATTTGCCGTATCGCCGTCATCCGTCATAAGGAGAAGACCTTCCGAATACATATCGAGCCGTCCCACGGGGTAAACACGGGCGGGACAGTCGGAAACGAGATCGGCTACGCTTTTTCTCCCTTTTTCGTCGCTCATTGTTGTTACATAACCCATCGGTTTGTTCAGCATAATGTATGTACGCCGGGAACATCCGGCGTAAGAGAGCGGGGAATCGTCGAGGCATACCTCATCTTTTTCCGGATCAACGCGATCTCCGAGAGATGCAGTTTCTCCGTTTATCTTTATCCGTCCCGCGGATATTGCGGATTCGCATTTTCTGCGCGACATGATACCCGAATCGGCAAAAAATTTCTGAAGTCTTATTTTCTCCATATTATAAACCGTTTCTGCGATCCCGGAAAGCCCTTCGGCTATCTGTAAAGATCGATTATTTTTGAAAAGAAGCTCTGCTTTTTCACAAATTCCGAGCTGTTCTCAGCATACAGAGGCAGTCTGCCGAGCTCCTTGCTGTCACAGGTGAATACAGCCTCGCCGACACACTCTCCCTCGAAAACACTTGCCCAAAGGAAATGCGGCAGGGGTATTTCCGTTTTAATTTCACCGTGATCGGACGGGAGAACCGTATCAAGCCTGTCGCGGTTTGCACACCTGACTAAAGAGCGATCCCCACCGACACAGCAGAGATCTTTCGATATGCTTCCTTCGGCGGCGAGAGTAACATGCGAACAGCGTTCAAACCCGTGATCGAGAAGAAGGGTATGATCGCGCCAATCGTCGGGATCGGAAAGAGTGACGGCTACAAGCATGACTCCGTCACGTTCGGCTGCGGATACGAGACAGCGTCCGCTCGATCTTGTATATCCCGTTTTCACGCCGAGCGCATCGTCGTACATTTTGAGAAGCCTGTTGTGATTGAGAAGATGGCGCGTGTTTTCTCCGCTTCCGATGTTCTTTCGGTAGGTGGAAACGATGGTACGGAAAACGGGAGACGAAAGCGCCGCCGATGCCAGACGCGCAAGGTCATATGCGCTTGTATAGTGATCCTCGGCATCGAGTCCGTGCGGATTTGAAAAATGAGTGTCACTGAGACCGAGCTCCGCGGCTTTGGAATTCATCATCTCTGCAAACGAAGGAATGTCTCCCGCCACCTCCTCTGCGATAAGGCAGGCGGCATCGTTCGCGCTTGCGAGGAGAAGCGCATACAGAAGCTCCTCCATCGTGAATTTTTCGCCTTCACGCATATATATAGACGAGCCTTCGATTCCGCAGGATACCGATGTAGCGGTGACTATCCTGTCGAGCGGGCATTTTTCGATAGCAACGAGGGCGGTCATTATCTTGGTCGTGCTTGCCATGGGCAGCCGTTCATCGGCGTTTTTCTCAAACAGAACGGAGCCCGAAGAACATTCGAGCAAGAGAGCGCTTTTTGCACTGACCGTCACATTGCCGTCGGCAAACGAAGGCACGCAGAAAAGAACCGATAAGATAAGCGACCATATAAGGCAGAATGTTTTTTTTGACATATCATCACTCCAAACTGAAAAACATACGAAGGTATTTTTCGCAGAGAAGTGAAAAACGATTCTGCCATTTTGAGAAAGCTTATTCGGCTTTTTCCTTTTTATCTTTTGAAAAAACTTCGCGGAATTTTTCAATAAGCTCGGGAGAACGCTCGATCGCTCCGATTATGCTTGAAATGGGATCGGCAGTCTGAATTGTTGGCTGATTGATGTTGAGTAGCTCGACACTGCCGTCGGGAGCCACCACAAGAAAGGCAACAGGAGATACGGTAACACCTGTTCCGCCGCCGCCGATGAATTTTTCCACAGGCTTGATTTCCTTGTCTTTTTTTGCGCTTCCGTCCACTCCACCGGAAACATATCCGAGCCCGAGCTTGGAAACCGGGATTATAATGGTGCCGTTTGCAGTCGTAACCGCTTCACCGATAACGGTATTGGCATCGGCGGTTTGAGAAATGCTCGCAAGAGCTTCAGCAAAGCTTTCTTTCAGATTCATTTTGAGTTCCTGACCTTTCCTTTGATATATTTTTATATTTTTGGTTTTTTGATATGCTTCTTTTTCCTTCAGCTTCAGCCGCTTTTGTTGAGTCGGCACGGAGGGCCTTTTGCGCATCGCGGGCTTCGGCAAATCCGAGATATGCAAAAATCAGTTTTACCGCGGCACAGAGCAGAAATACCGCACGCACGCAGAAGACAAATTTTATATCGGCAACTGTTTCTGATGATGAAAAATCTGCGTTTATATCCACGGTCACTTTCTTTTCACGCAGCTTTGTGAATTCGCGCAGGAATTCGAGAATGTAGGATGCGAACTGCGACACGGCGCCGTAGAGCAGAGCGCATTTCGCGGCGTCGTCGGAGGAAATGTCGGCTTTTATATATACCGTATCGGTCCGGATGTGCCGTGCAAATTCTCCGACGATCCTTGTCACGGTGTGCCTCATGCCGTAAAGCACTTTGATAATGCTTTCGTTATTCTCGGCTTCGGCGGATTTATTTTCTGCCGTCTCCGCTTTTTTCGGTTTTTTTTCTTCCTTTTCGGCACCGTCAAGCTCCGACATCAATTTTCTGTAATTTTCCGCGGAGAAATCACGGAGCTTTATTTTTTTCTTTTTTGGGGGATAGATTCGGAAGGAGAAAAGCCCGATCCCGGCGAAAACCGATACGGAATCGGTATACATCACGCTGAGCTTTATCGGGACGGAAAGAATCAGCGCAAGTAGGGCGACTGCAGCCGAAATGACGATTAACGCCGTCATAATTGACTTCTCCTTTCGCAGTATTCGGATGCTGTTTTAATCCTCGGAATTTTCGGACGAACCTTCGTCCGAGACGGTTTCCGTATCGGACGGTTTGGTGTTTTCTGCCGAAACTCTGCCCGAGCTTGTGTCTGTCGGAACCGTGGTTTCCAGGTTCTCGATCGGGAACACATCACCTTCGTGCAATGGCGCACGGGTCTTCACCTCGGGAAGATCGTTCAGAGAATTAAGTCCGAACACCCGCAGAAAATCGTCTGTCGTTCTGTAAAGGATCGGGCGCCCCGGTACGTCAAGACGACCGCACGGCTCGATCATATGCTTGTCCGCAAGGGATGTGACGGCATAGCTTGAGTCTACACCCCTCACCGTATCGATAAAGGCTCTCGTGACGGGCTCGTTGTACGCTACTATTGCAAGCACCTCAAGAGATGACGCCGAAAGATTTCCGCCGCGCCTTATTCCGAGCGCGTTTCTTACATAATCTCCGTATTCTTCTTTTGTTGCAAGCTGGCATCCGTCGTCAAAGCATAAAAGCATGATTCCGCGTTCCGGAGTCGTGCGCGGAGAATTGTATTCTTCGGCATATTCTTCAACTGTCTTTCGCACCGCAGCCGGTGTGGAAGACAGCACTTCGGCCAGGCGCGTATATGTCACCGGATGACCTGCTGCGAAAAGAACGGCCTCGATTATTCGTCTTGCCTCCGATACCTCGATCTGAGGCTTTATCTCCGTTCCGGCGAGGTCGGTACCGACGCTCTCCGATATTTCCTGTACGGTAAACAGTTCGGTATCGTTCAAGAAAAATACCTCCGTAATTTTTTATAGATGAAATGAGTTAAACTGTCAGAGAATATTTTCCGCAATGCTTTCAAGCTCGGCACCATCGGCACCGTCGGGAAGTATGATCTCCGCATCGTCCATTGCGTTTATTATTCCGTCCTCATCGTAAGAAAGCTCTTCAAGAGCAAGAATTCCCGTTTTCAGAAGCTCGAGAACTGCCATAAACATCGTGATAAGCTCGGACTTTGACGAAGCTGTCCGGAAATATCCGCCAATCCGTATTCTTTTACGGGTAATAAGAGTTTTTGTAAGGGAGTTTACGACCGCGGCGACCGAAACGGTGTTCTGCGGCGCGAGCAGAGGCTCGAATTTTTTCTTGGCTTCCGTGTCGGAGATTTTTATCTCCGACATGACCTTGTTGTATGCTTTGAAAAGAAGCAACACATCATGATCCGCCACGAAAGATTTGTCGACCGTTATTTCGTCGGTATCCTTCGCCATGCGGAGACCGTAGTGCGAAAACAGATCGCCGAGCATGGCGCTTGCCTCTTTTGCGCGCTGGTACTCAAGCACTGCAGCAGCGAGTGCGGCACGCGGGTCTTCTTCTTCCTCTTCGTTGCGCGGAAGAAGCATCCTGCTTTTGATAAGCATGAGTTCGCTCGCCATTACGATAAAATCCGACGAAAGCTCTATATCAAACGCCTCCGCCTTTGCAAGATACTCCATGTATTGGTCGCATACGAGGGATATCGGGATATCGTTTATGTCGATTTTGTTTTTTGAAATCAGTGAAAGAAGAAGATCGAGCGGTCCCTCGAATGTTTCGAGCTTGTATGAAAGTTCCACGTTGCTTTTCCGCCTTTATCCGAAAATCGGGAGCAGTCTCCAGAATCCGATGAAGCATGAGGCTATGGCATCGGACGCTGCAGAGAGAACACCCGAAAACGCACCGCTTAAAAGAAGCAGCATGATCGCAATTGAAATGTACTGCTCGTATTTCATGATTCCGAAATAGTATTTCGGAGGGAGAAACGTGAGAAAGATGCGCGATCCGTCGAGCGGCGGGAAGGGGAGAAGATTAAAAACGGCGAGCATCAGATTCAGCCTGAAGAAATAATAAAGGAATGAGTAAAGAAGCTGAATAACGATTCCCGAAAATGAACCTAACGTTCCGGGAATGAATTTCGCGCACAGAAGGAGGAAGAAACAGGAGAAGAAAGACATTATGAGATTGGATGCCGGACCCGCAAGTGCGCTGAGCGCCATATCGCGCCGCGGCTTTTTGAAATACCTTGTATTTATCGGAACGGGCTTTGCCCATCCGAAACCGAAAAGCAGCATTGAAACCGTTCCTATCGGATCAAGATGCTTCAGCGGATTGAGGGAAAGACGACCGAAATTGCGGGCGGTCGGATCGCCGAGCTTGTATGCGGCATATCCGTGGGACACCTCGTGTACGGTGAGGGTTATAAGAGTGATTATAACGACAAACAGAGAAATTATGATCGCTTCCTGAATCGAATCGCAGCTTCTGAATATCTGTATAAGCATTGTCGGAACAGTCCTTTCTCAAATTAGGATCGTGGTATGAAAATCATACCTCCGCAAATTCAAATATCTTTTTCCAAAGGTCGTCGCGCCCTTCGCCGTTCTTCGCCGAATACATTATTATACAGTCCGCATCGGCGGCTTCGGCGCATTCGGAGATCACCGAGACAAATTTCTTTCTTTCGGTGGCGTTGAGCTTGTCGGTTTTTGTGGCAACAATAACGTGAGGTGTTTGGCACTGCGAAAGATAAGCGAGCATATCCCGGTCGTCCGCCGTCGGACCTATACGCGAATCGACAAGCTGAACAACAAGCTTCAGCAGATCGGAATCGGGATTTGAGGTGAAATATCCGTCCGTCAGCGCCGACCACTTTTTCTTTTCCTCGAAGGTCCGCTTGGCGAATCCGTATCCCGGAAGGTCTACAAGATATAATTTGCGGTCAACATCGTAAAAATTCACGGTGATCGTTTTTCCGGGGGAAGAACTCACTCTGGCAAGGGATTTTCTTCCGAGAAGGGAATTTACGAGAGAGCTTTTTCCTACATTTGAACGACCGGAAAAGGCGATCTGCGGAATCGGATCGCGCGGAAACTGCCTCGGGTCTCCCGCGGTTATTTTCAGCTCGGCTTTTTGAATGTTGGGCTTCATTTGATTTTCCTTTCAGGTATTGCGGCACACAGTGCAATGCACCGATGCCCGTCAGGCTTGAGGATTATTTGCAGTATGCTCCCGCAGGATTGTACTTTGCGGATTCGGGAATGTGAAGTATCGCCGGATCGGCTTCCTTCGTGCAGACGGCATCACGGCGCTGCGCGGGAT
>URSW01000086.1 GCA_900550625.1 uncultured Eubacteriales bacterium | reverse complement strand
AAGAGGATTATTTTACGCTGATCCTCCGTCGGTTTATGATGTCTCTCGCATCCCGCGTAGCCGAGGAGCATGAATGCCCCGTGCTCGTCACGGGCGAAAGCCTCGGTCAGGTCGCAAGCCAGACGACCGCCGCAATGTGCGTAACCGAGACCTGTGCCGACCGTCCCGTGTTCCGTCCGCTCATCGGAATGGATAAGGAGGATATCGTTCGGATATCGCGCAAAATCGGCACGTTTGATACATCGATACTTCCGTATGAGGATTGCTGCACAGTCTTCACTCCGCGTCACCCGCGTACGCGCCCCACTCTTGAAAAGGTGATCGCCGCCGAGGCGGGACTTGACCGTGAAGCGCTGATAGAGCAGGCATGGATGAGCAGATTCTCGGTTCTTGTTGAACAGTTTGAAAAATAAACGTACCTTTTTACAGGTTCGAATTACAGCATTGAAAAATGCCCGCGCATCCGATGTGCGTCCCGAATGCTTTTAATTTCGGGGTTCTCGTCACCGCGCGGGTGTTTTTGCGCATCATCTCTGTATACATAAGCGCGCCCATCGACTGTTACAAACATACACTCGCTTCTCTGAAAAATTTTCGTACCCCCTTGACAAAAGCGCTGAAAGAGAACACAATATAAAACATTAGTTGCAAAACGATCGGTTTGAAACGCGGGTGCCGAAACAAGCAAACCGATTTCGATGATTAACCGTGTGAAATTTTCAAATTCCACGAAAATTATGTTTTTCTATTGACAAACAGTATCTTTTCAATATAATATTATATAATGCGCAACGAGCAATGCGCAACATAAAATGCATTATTGAGGGATGATTTTGTATGGCTCCGAAAAATAAATTTATGAAGGAAGAGATAATTTGCGCCGCACTTGATGTTGTTCGCGCGGGTGGGATCGGTGCTCTGACCGCAAAAGCGATAGCGGACAGACTCGGTGTTTCCACGAGACCGATATTCTCCTACTATAAAACCATGGATGAAGTAAAGGCGGATGTGCGGGAGGCGGCTTCCGAGCTTTATAAGAAATATTCGGAAGAGGGTCTTCGGTCGGCAATCCCGTTTCACGGCTTCGGAATGCAGTACATCCGATTTGCGAAGAATGAGCCGCAGCTTTACCGGCTGATTTTTCTGAGTTCCTCCGTCGGCGGCGGAGCGTTTGACGCGATGAAGCATTCGTGTGAGCGGATTCGTCCGTCGCTTGAAGAGATATATCGTATAACTCCCGAGGAGGCGGATCGCTACTTCAGAGATATGTGGCTTGTTGTGCATAGCCTTGCTACGCTTATAGTTACCGGAGACTGCCCGTATTCGGAGGATGAGATCGGCAGAATACTCACCGGATTCAGCGTAAGCGTCTGCAAATCCATAAAGGAGATCCCCGGATTTACGTCCGACGATTTTGACCGTGATCGCGTATTCGGTGAAATCGTTGCAGAATAACGGAAACCGAAAGACGTGTTTCGCAAAAACGCCGTGGGACAAGCCATAGCGTAAATACGAAAGAAAAGAGAACTGGATTTGGATGCAGAATTTATAAATCTTACTCCCGATAATTTAGCGGAGGAAAATCTTTGCTGCATTATCCGCACAAAGAAAGCCCGTCCCGGAGTTGAAGCAAAGCGCGCGTGGCTTGCAGAGCGGCTCGGTAAAGGCCATGTGTTCCGCAAGCTCGACGCAAAGGAATGCGTTTTTATCGAGTACGCTCCGCTTGAGACTGCGTGGGTTCCGGTTATCGGGGAAAGGTATCTGTACATTTATTGCCTGTGGGTTCTTGCAAAAGGCCACGGTTACGGAAGCAGCCTGATGGAATACTGCATCGCGGATGCAAAGGCAAAGGAAAAATCGGGCATATGTATGCTCGGATCGACCAAACAGAAATCGTGGCTTTCCGATCAGAGCTTTGCCAAAAAGTACGGATTTACCACGGTCGATACCGCAGGGGAATACGAGCTTTTGGCGCTGAGCTTTGACGGAACACATCCGCAGTTTGCTCCGAATGCCAAAAAGCAGAGCATACCGGACACGGGACTTACCGTCTATTACGGCGATCAGTGTCCGTACATACTTCAGCGCGTCGAAAAGCTCGGGGCATACTGCGCGGCGGAGGGAATAGAGTGCCGCTTTATTCATGTCGAGTCACTATCACAGGCGAAGTCACTGCCGTGTGTGTTTAATAATTGGGCGGTGTTCTTTAACGGTAAATTCATCACCGTTAATCAGATAGACCCGACCGCACTCAAAAAAATAATCGGGAGGCTTTCATGATATACGGAAATTTTGAAAAGATGTAGCCGTATCGGATTTTAACCGTTGCGGTTCTGCTGATTTTTTACGCCGTTTACCTTACGAAAATGTTCGTTCAGAAAAGGCACGGCATACGGACCCGTCAGATAGGACGGCGAAGGGAAAAAGGACTGCATACCGTCGAAATCCAGATGTCCGCCGCTGCGCCGGGAATCGTTCCGGCACAGCTTGTTTCCGTGTGCCTCGATTGGAGCTGCCTGCCGTCGGGTGCGCGCTTTACAGGCTTTCTTATCGCACTCATCGGGGATGCATATTTCTCATTGCCGTGCTTTGCATGAAGGATAGCTGGCGCGCGGGCATCCCGGAAAAAGACAAGACCGAGCTTGTTACCGGAGGGATCTACGCATTCTGCCGCAATCCCGCGTTCCTCGGATTCGATCTTATGTACATAGGCGTGCTTTACATGTACTGCAATATCCTGACCGGAGCGTTTACCGCGTTAGTCGTCGTCATGCTTCATCTGCAGATACTGCAGGAAGAGCGGTACATGGCATCGACCTTCGGAGAAGAGTATCTTTCGTACAAAAAGCGTGTGTTCCGTTACCTCGGCAGAATGTGACGGTGTCGACAGATTAAAGAAACGGAGAAATATATGGAGCTTGTCAGACTGACTCACGAAAATCTGGAGCGCGAGCATATCTGCTGTGCAATCTCAAACAATAAGGACATTCAGGTTTCATCCAAAAAAGCATGGCTTGCCGAGCGCCTCGACGAAGGGCTTGTCTTCCTCAAGGGGAACGTGCGCGGGAAATGTTTTATCGAGTATATCCCTGCGGAATATGCATGGGCGCCGGTCGATGCCCCGGAGTATATGTATATAGACTGCATGTGGGTGTCGGGGCAGTTCAAGGGTCACGGATACTCGACCGAGCTTTTGGATGAATGTATTCGCGACAGCCGTGAGAAGGGGAAGAAAGGACTTGCCGTAATTTCATCTAAGAAGAAAAAGGGCTTTCTCTCCGATCCGAAGTACCTCGGATATAAGGGCTTTCGGCTTGCCGACTCAGCAGATCCGTATTTTGAGCTGTGGTATCTTCCTTTTTCCGACGGCGCGGCGAAGCCGCGATTTCGCTCCTGCGTAAACGAAGTTCATGCGATGCCGAAAGGCTTTTACGTCACTTATACATCGCAATGTCCGTTTACCGCAAAGTATGTGCCGCTTTTGAAGGCAGCTGCACAGGCAAGGGACGTTTCGTTTACCGATGTCCATTTCGGAGGCAGGGAAGAAGCGCGGAACGCCCGGTGCCCGTTTACCGCATTTGCGCTGTATTACGACGGAAAGTTCATCACGCACGAGATTCAGTCCGTTAGCAAATTTGAAAAAATCATGGATGAAGTCATGGGCTGAAGGAGTGATGATCTGTGAGTAAATACGATAAGCTTTGGGAATACGTCGCTCGGCAAGGCGAGAACAGCATCAATCTGACCTTTGACAAGGTATCGTCGGTTTCCGGCGTGCCGATCGACCATTCGTTTCTGAATTTCAAAAAGGAGCTTGAGGAATACGGATGGCGCGTCGGTAAAATATCGATGAAAAATAAAAGCGTTGAATTTGTAAGAATACAGGACTGAATCAAAATAAAGGAGTACAGAGTGGAACAGAGATCAAGCATTACATCGCTTATGTCGTCATTCGGCAGAGCATATCATTCGGAAAATGCGGAGAATCCGGTTTTCGACGACTTCAAGGCGAGAGAACTCATGACGGATGATGAATACAGGTCGATCGCAGGGTACATACTCGGCGGGATCGACTTTTTTGCACCGGAGATGAATGGGAAATTTGAGAGCAACGAAAAGATTCTCGAATACCTCGTGAACACGCAGATCGCGCCTACACCGCTCGGACGCGCCGCATTTTGCGAGGAGTCGCTGAAAACGGCGGTGAGAACGGGCACGAAGCAGTATGTCATCCTCGGAGCGGGAATGGATACTTTTGCTTTCAGAAATCCCGGATTCGCAGGTCGGTGCGAGATTTTTGAGGTGGATCACCCGCTCACGCAGGCGGATAAGAAATCGCGTATCGAACACGCACGTTGGCAGATTCCCGACGGACTTCATTTTGTTCCCGTCGATTTTACGAAGGATGATCTGCGGGAAGCGCTTCTCGAAAGCGGCTTCGATCCCCGAAAAAAGACGTTTTTCTCATGGCTTGGCGTGAGTATGTACCTCTGCCGTGACGATATAGAAAAGATGCTCGACTGCATTGCTTCGCTTTCCGCCGACGGCAGCGATCTCGTGTTCGATTATGCCTACGCGGGACTCTTCCTTTCGGATGTGAAGCGCGTCCGGAATATGCTTGCAATGGCGAAAGCGGGCGGGGAAGAGATGAAATCGGGCTTCGATCAGATGAGTCTGGAGCTTATGCTTGCAGATCACGGCTTTCTTGTGTACGAGCATCTTGGAAGCCATGATATTCAAAAACGGTATTTCTCCGAAAGAACGGACGGCTTGAGCGCATTTGAGCATATCGGATACGTCCGAGCATGCCTGAAGCGCAGATGACAGAGTTATTCGGCATCGGCACACTGACAAAGACTGTCGAATGACGGTCTGTCTGTGTGCATTTACGAATAATTCAAAACGCCGTCTGCTCATGCATACAGCGGTTGTGATGAAAAACGGAATATAAAACATCTCACGCCGGACTTTCGAAAAACTCGTTCACTGAAGTTCGGCGCGCGCATTATGATGCTGCAGTAAAAAAACAGCGGTATAACCGAAAGGTTATACCGCTGTTCAGCTTTTTGATTTGCGTATTACTTGTTTACGTCGATTTCGAGCATCTTGTCGTAGAACTTGTCGATAGAGGTCTGAGCTGCATCGGCATACTTTTTGTAAACGGAAGCAAAGTTACCGGATGCGCACATTTCGCCGAGCATGGTTCCGATGGGATCCCAACCGTCATCCTCCGCATTTTTGATGTTCTGATAGTAGAGACCGGTCCAAGAATAGTAAACATTGTCGCGGATGATATCTGCGGAAACGGCGTCTCGGTCATCCCAAAGCTGATTGGTCTTGATCGTCTTCTCATAGTAGGCGGGAAGGAGATACTGCTCGGACTGATAAGTGAGGTATTCAAGAATGATGCCTACTTTGTCCATATCGGCATTCTTCATAACCGCGAACATCGGAGCACAGGTATCAATAGAATGGTAGTAATGCTCCTGGTCTTTATTGATCTTGGGGTTGGGAGCAATACCGTAGTTAAGTCCCTTGACTGCGGAAAGCTCGGAGATGTACTGCATCGTGGTGGAGTCGAGAGCAAAATGATTCTCACCGAAGGAGATAACGCGGTAAGCCTGCCACTGGTTGTCGTACTGACTCCAGTCACGCCCGTTGAGAAAATCGAGGTTCTCGTGAGGATAAGCCTGATTGGTAGCAAGTCTCTCATTATAATCTGAGTAAATCTTACGGATAAGATCGGTGTATACGTTGAGCGAATATGTGCCGTCCTCGTTTTTGATAAGCCCGTTTACACTGCATCCTGCCCAGCTTGCAAGACCATTGATCGAAGGAGATGCACCGAACATATCCTCTTCGTCCATGACGGTATCACCGTTTACATCGGAGTAGCACTGCTCCGCGATCGCAAGATAGTTGTCGACTGTCCAGTCGTTGCGCTCAATGTAGGAGTACGGATATTCAACGTTGAACTGATCGAGAATGCCCTTGTTGAAGATTACAAAGTAAGCATATCCGATTCGGTTCATCGAGATGTCGCAGGTGGTGATGAGCGTCTTGTCTGCGATCTTCAAGGTTTCCTGAGCACTCGGTGCCCAATAGCTCTGACTAAGATCGATGTACGGTATCTGCTGGAAATCGTAGTAGTAACCGTCCATTGCGTTGGTGGTCTGACGGATACCCCAGTCGTAGACCATCTCAAAGTCAACGGTACCGGATTTTGCAGCGGTTGCGGCGTCTCCCGCTCCGCCCTGGCGCTTCTCGATCGTTACGCCGTACTTCTCGAAGACCTTCTCGTTACGGTCGATAACCGCATCGTTGATCGGCTCGCCGGTACGTTCTTCGCAGGCTATGTAGGTGTCGTGGAAGTTTTCCGCCTTGTTGCTGCCGTCGTGAGCCTGAAGTATGGTGAACTTCTGCCCATCATACTCGGATGTATCCTCAAATGTCGGCTCCTTGGTGTTGTTTTCTTTTGTGACCGTGGGATCAACTGTTTTCTTGGGACCGTCGTCTTTGGCACAAGCCGAGAACACAACAGCCGAAGTCGAAGCACACAGAAGAAGCGCGATGATTCTTGCTGAAATCTTGTTCATATTCTTTCTCTCCTATTTTATTATGTACCGAAGTACTTTTTTCTGTTGTAATACCTTACGCACAAGGTTATATGAGTTAAATCACGGATAAATTTTTAAACAGAATCGGACGCGGTGTACACAGCGAAATTCGCGATGAATTACAGACTGTATCGCCGGATCATATGCTTACGGTCTTAAGACCGACAAGCTTTGCGAAGAATTCGATTTCGTCCGTCGTGGCACCGTATACAAGAGAACTGTGGTGAGTAACTCCCGCACGCGATATCTTTTCAAGAAATTCGGGAAGCGGCATATGAGGCTTCATCCAACCGCGGACCGTTCCTTCGAAATGATCTTCATGGGTGTCAAGCATGGTCACGGGAGCGGTGAGCATCGAGAATCCCTCGGGATTGCGGAATACGTTGCAGAATACCGCCTCGCCGGGCATATAGCGACCGTAGGTGACCACAGGCTCGTCGGCGTCTCCGAATACGAAGGGAATCTGCTTCAGCT
>URSW01000085.1 GCA_900550625.1 uncultured Eubacteriales bacterium | reverse complement strand
GCGGCAAGCTGCTTTGCGTCGGCAGCCTCGGCTTGGCGGATTGTTAGGTTTTTATGTTGTATTGTCACTTGGCTGCTCCTTTTCATTTGCTGTGTTTCCTACCTGCTGGTGTATACACACATTGTATCACAAGGATAGCTCTGTTTTCAATAGAATACTCGGAAGTTATCGCCCTAAAATGCAGCTTTTCTGCGAATACAAGCCGATTTCCTGCTTTCCCGGTGTCAATCATACTCTGCATCGAAATACCTATCTATCGACTTTACGGTTTTGAGGGGTATTTTGCTTGACCGCAAATATACGCACTCCCCAGCGAACGGTATTCACTCCCCAGCGATTCGCTGTTTTACAAAATAACCGCACGAAAGCGATAACAACTTCACCCGTTTCGCGGTCTTTGCCGTGCAGATCACACAGGCAAGTCTTTTCGCCCCTTAAACGCACAAAAGCAGACAGCATCCAACCGAAGCCGGATGCTGTCTGCTTGCGGTCCGCTCCCGTTTACGGCGGCCGATTTCGTAATTTCTTCAAATTACCGTTTATCGGCACACGGGAAAGTCCCTTTTTATCTTATGCGGTTTAGTCTTTGTAAAGCTCCGCCATCTTGACGAGTCTCTCGTAGCGCTCCTTCGCAGCTTCCTCTGCCTTTGCGAAGAGCTCCTTGGATCTCTCCGGGAAGGACTGAGCAAGGCGGCTGTAGCGTGCCTCGTTGGTGATGAATGCCTGGTAGTCTCCGGTGGGAGCCTTGGAGTCGATCGTGAGCTTAGCGCCCTCGGCAGCGGGATTGAATCTGAACATGTTCCAATATCCTGCCTCGACAGCCTTCTTCATCTCGAGCTGGCAGTTCTGCATTCCGCCCTTCTTGATGCCGTGCATCTCGCAGGGAGCGTAGCCGATGATGAGAGACGGGCCGTGGTAAGCCTCTGCCTCCTTGATTGCCTTGAGCGTCTGTGCCATGTCTGCGCCCATTGCGATCTGTGCAACGTAGACGTAGCCGTAGGACATTGCGATCTCGGAAAGGCTCTTCTTGCCGATCGCCTTACCTGCTGCCGCAAACTGTGCGACCTGACCGATGTTGGAAGCCTTGGAAGCCTGTCCGCCGGTGTTGGAGTAAACCTCGGTATCGAATACCATCACGTTGACATCCTCACCGGATGCGAGAACGTGATCGAGTCCGCCGAAGCCGATATCGTAAGCCCAGCCGTCGCCGCCGAAGATCCAGATCGACTTCTTTGCGAGGTAATCCTTGCCTTCGAGGATCTCTCTCTCTGCGGGAACGGTTTCGCAGGTTCCGCGTGCAACGTCCTCTGCGAGCATCGAGCACATATGCTCAACCGCAGCGGCGTTTGCCTCTGCATCGTCGAGAGTGTCGAGGTAGCCTTCGAGGCAGCCGGTCCACTCTGCGGTTACGTTCATCTCCTTGTAGCGAACGAGGAGGTCGCGAACCTTCTGGATGTATCTCTCGCGCAGGGTCTTCTGACCGAGTGCGATTCCGAGTCCGTGCTCTGCGTTATCCTCGAAGAGGGAGTTTGCCCAAGCCGGACCGCGTCCGCTCTCGCGGTTTACGGTGTAAGGAGTTGCCGGTGCGCTTCCGCCCCAAATGGAGGAGCATCCGGTAGCGTTGGAGATGTACATGCGCTCGCCGAAGAGCTGAGTGATAAGGCGTGCGTAAGAGGTCTCGGCGCATCCTGCGCAGGAGCCGGAGAACTCAAGCAGCGGCTGCTTGAACTGGCTTCCCTTTACGGTGCTGTCCGCAAACGGGAGCTTCTTCTCGGATACGTTTGCAACGGCGTAATCGAACACCTCCTGCTGATCGAGCTGAGTCTCCTGAGCGACCATTTCGATAGCTCTCTTTTCGGGCTTGGTCGGGCAAGCCTTGACGCAGAGCGTGCATCCCATGCAGTCCAGCGGGCTGATAGCCATGGTGAACTTGAGATCCTCGCAGCCCTTGCCGATCATCTTTGCGGTGAACTTGGTCTGTGCGGGAGCTGCCGCAGCCTCCTCCGCGTTCATTGCGAACGGACGGATGGTCGCATGCGGACATACAAATGCGCACTGGTTGCACTGGATGCAGTTTTCTGCATGCCATACGGGAACGAATACCGCAACGCCGCGCTTCTCGTAAGCTGCCGCGCCCTGCGGATAGGTACCGTCTGCCATGTTCTCGAATGCGCTGACGGGGAGGGAGTCGCCGTCCATCTTGGATACGGGGCGGACGATCTTGTTTACGAAATCGACGAGATCCGCGCGCTTGCCCTCTGCGGGAGCCTCTGCGGGAGTTTCGCCCGCGTTCTTCCAATCTGCGGGAACGTCAACCTTGACGAATGCGTTCGCGCCGAGCTCGATAGCCTTGTGGTTCTGAGCAACGACATCGTCGCCGAACTTGGAGTAGGACTTGGTAGCGGCCTTCTTCATGTAGCCGATCGCCTCGTCGATAGGAAGGATGTTCGCAAGAGCGAAGAATGCGGACTGAAGGACGGTGTTCTTTACCTTCATGTTGCCGACGTCGTTCTTTGCGATCGAGGTAGCGTTGATGATGTAGAAGTTTACATCGTTGTTTGCAATGTAGGACTTGACCGATGCGGGGAGGTGGCGGTCAAGCTCGTCGGCGGACCACTGGCAGTCGAGAAGGAACGTGCCGCCCGGCTTTACGTCGTTGACGATCTTGTATCCCTTCAGGATGTAGGACGGGTTGTGGCATGCGACGAAGTTTGCCTTGGTGATGTAGTACGGGCTCTTGATCGGAGCGTCGCCGAAGCGCAGGTGAGAGATGGTCACGCCGCCGGTCTTTTTGGAGTCATACTGGAAGTAAGCCTGTATGTACTTGTCGGTGTGGTCGCCGATGATCTTGATGGAGTTCTTGTTTGCGCCGACGGTGCCGTCGCCGCCGAGACCCCAGAATTTGCATGCGATCGTTCCTGCGGGAGCGGTATCGGGGCAGTCCTTCTCGGGGAGGGAAAGTCCGGTAACGTCGTCGACGATTCCGAGGGTGAAGTGATCCTTGGGCTCGTCTGCCGCGAGATTCTCGAATGCTGCGAATACGGATGACGGCGGGGTATCCTTGGAGCCGAGACCGTAGCGTCCGCCGATGACCTTGATGCCGGAAACTCCGCAGGATGCGAGAGCGGTCACAACGTCGAGGTAAAGCGGCTCGCCGAGAGCGCCGGGCTCCTTGGTGCGGTCGAGTACTGCGATCTTCTTTACGCTTGCGGGAATAGCTTCAACAAGCTTCTTCGCAACGAACGGACGGTACAGGCGGACCTTGATGAGACCGACCTTCTCGCCGGATGCGTTCATGTAGTCGATAACTTCCTCTGCAACGTCGCAGATGGAGCCCATTGCGATGAGAACGCGGTCTGCATCCGGAGCGCCGTAGTAGTTGAAGAGGTCGTAATTCGTGCCGAGCTTTTCGTTGACCTTGCCCATGTACTTCTCAACGATCTCGGGGAGAGCATCGTAGTAACGGTTGCAAGCCTCTCTGTGCTGGAAGAAGATATCGCCGTTTTCGGCGGAGCCGCGGAGAACGGGATGCTCGGGATTGAGCGCGCGTGCGCGGAATGCGTTGACTGCGTCCATGTTGACCATTTCGCGCAGGTCTTCGTAATCCCATGCTTCGATCTTCTGGATCTCATGAGAGGTACGGAAGCCGTCGAAGAAGTTGATGAACGGAACGCGGCCCTCAATGGTGGAGAGGTGAGCGACAGCGCCGAGGTCCATTACTTCCTGGGGGTTGGTCTCTGCGAGCATTGCATATCCGGTCTGACGGCATGCATATACGTCGGAGTGGTCGCCGAAGATGTTGAGCGCGTGGGAAGCTACGCAGCGTGCCGAAACGTGAATTACGTTCGGAAGGAGCTCACCGGCGATCTTGTACATATTCGGGATCATGAGAAGGAGTCCCTGAGATGCGGTGTAGGTCGTGGTGAGTGCGCCTGCAGCGAGAGAACCGTGAACGGCGCCTGCGGCACCTGCCTCGGACTGCATCTCCATGACCTTTACGCGGTCGCCGAAGATGTTTCTCGCGCTCTGACCGAAGATGTTCTTATCGGTCGCCGACCATGTGTCGGTGACTTCGGCCATCGGAGAGGACGGCGTGATCGGGTAGATCGCGGCAACCTCCGTGAACGCATAGCTGACGTGCGCGGCGGCTGTATTTCCGTCCATGGAAATCTTTTTTCTTGCCATTGTGTTTCCTCCATATATAAATGATTGAACTGAACCTGTTTACGGTGCGGCGCACTGCGCCGACACTCAGATAATATTATACTCTCTTTTTTCCGCAATGTAAATAATAAGATAGAAGAAAATATGTCAAAATCTTTCGTTTTTTGTGTAAACATTTTTGTTTTGCGGAAAAACGGGGCATATCCGGCAGAAAAGGACACGGTATAACGTTAGTTTGTAACTGCACGTTATCTTACCGTGTCCGCGAGATCAGCACAGCGCGCTAATCTCCGACGTAAAATTTATGTCTGTAAGTTCAGCGGAATTTTACAGTTTGTCTTCCGAGAGAACGACTCACTCAAAATACTTTCAGTTCAAAAGTTTTTGGGGGTGCGGGACCTTTTTTCAAAAAGGTCCTGCGTCCGTCCCCCGTCCCCCGTCCCCTCGTCCGTCCCCGCGTTCCTCCGTTTTTTCGTTAAAGTGCTTGAATACCGTGTGCGTTTGTGCTAAAATACGCAGCAGAGGGGACTTTTCCGCCCCCTACTTAAAAAACGGAGGAAAATTATCATGGAATGTGAAGTTGTAAAGAACATGTGCGGCGGAGACGGCGAGGTCAAGATAAAGCACATTCTCGGTGAGAAGCAGCTCAACGGCAAATGCGGACTTTATGCCGAGGTGACGATAGAGCCCGGCTCTTCTCTCGGATTTCACGAGCATCACGGAGAGAGCGAGACTTACTACATCATTTCCGGCAAGGGCGAATACGATGACGACGGCGTGAAGCGCACGGTGTCCGCCGGAGACATGACGTTTACTCCCGACGGTCACGGACACGGACTCAAATGTCTCGGCGACGAGCCTGTCGTTTTCATGGCTCTCATAATATTCGACTGATCGTTTTCGCGCGGCGCGGAAATCGCCCGCACGGCAGATCGAGGCGAAAGCACAACAAAAAGGAGGATCGTGAGATCCTCCTTTTTCGCTTTTCGTTTGTGTGAGACTTTCCGCCGGACGATCCGACCGCATCAGACTCCGCAGATCAATAACCGGCGCTCAGGAAATAACCGTCTTCGTTGCAGAGATACCAATTTCCGCCGATCTTTACGGCATAAACGGTAAGCTCGTTGGAATCCTCGTCGTCCTTGCCCTTGAGCTCAACATCGAGGTCAAGCTTGTAAGCCTTTTTGACGCTCTTCTTTGCGATGTCGTATCTCTCCTTGAGATTGTCCTGGATGGTCTTGAGCTTCTTGTCGGAAAGCTCCTTCTTATCGGTGATCTTGTATGTAGCCTTAAAGTTCTTGCCGTACTCGTCCTCGAATTTTTCGAGCATATCCTCCCAGTTGTCCTTGTACTCGTCCTTTATGTCGTCAAGCTCCTCGTTGTACTCATCCTCGTACCAGTCCCAATACTTGGGCGGGCAGAGCTTTTCGATCTTGTCGGCTTTTCCTCTGAACATAACGTCAAAGTAGTTGTTAATCGCCTTTTTGTATCCGCCGCCGCCGAGGGAGATGGAAACGATAAGGACGATCAGGAGAACGGCTGGCAGCACCGCCGATGATTATCGGGATGAGGTTCTTGTTGTTCTGAACCGGTGCAGTTTCGGCAGAGGACGGTGCCGCCGCAGGCTGAGAGGCGCTGTCGGTCGGGGAAGCGGGTGCAGCGGCGGTCGGCTCCGCTGCAGCGTCGGTTTCTACGGCGGCATTTACAGTCTCCGTGCCTTCGCTCTCTGCGCTTTTCGCCGGAACGGAATGTCCGCAGTTGGTGCAGAACTGAGCGTCATCGGGAAGCTCAGCGCCGCAATTTCCGCAAAAAATACTCATGTTGGTTACCTCCGAAGTTTTTTTACAATTATATTCTATCTTATGAAAAAATATTTGTCAAGTTCATAAATCACAAAATATTTGAAAAATATAAATTTTTCGTTCAAAAGTGCGGATTGCGGGAGATATCGGGGACCGGATGCGTCGCGGCGTGCGCTGCCCGAGATACGCAGCGGCACGGAAGACCTTTCGGCAGGATGCTTCTCGGCGTGGCGTAAAGGTTTTTTGACGATTGAATTTCGAATTACGTTGTTTTAACAACGGAATTCGGGCGGGGAACGCCGAAAGACCCTGCCGCGTGCGGGATTTCCGCGTATTTTTCGGATTTTCGTGCGGATTGCGGGATTACGATACGTGCGCGGATGGGACGCGCGCAGGCGGAGGGGCGCAAAAGGCTCGGCTATCGGAGGCGGCGGGACCCGTTCCCCCGGCGTTTTGCGCCCCGTGTATCGCGCCGGATCAACGGAAGAACGATCCGTCCCGCGCCGCGGCTTTGCGCCCCGCACGTTTGCCTTTCTTTTCTCATATAATTCAGCGAGGGGTTTGCCCCTCGGAAATAATAATATACCGCCCGGCTGCCGACATCCGTCTCCGCAAGGCGGAGATGCAGACTGTCGGATTGACGGTGCGGCGGTGTGCGGTGTTGTTTTAAAAGGAGAAAAGTATGGCGCGGTTTACGAATCAGGCACAGCTTTCGTACAACGGAGCTGTTGTGAATTCAAATATTGCGGTCGGCGAGATCGTGGAAGTTCTTTCGGTAAGCAAAACGGCGGTTACGGAAAATTACGTCCGCGGCGGGGATGTGACCTATGTTATAAGCGCGGTCAACTCGGGCAGTACTCCGCTTACGGGTGTGAGCATTACGGACGATCTCGGAGGATACACCTTCGGCAGCGGAACACTTTACCCTCTGGCATATGTCGACGGATCGGTCAGGGTTTATGTGAACGGTGTCCTCCAGACATCATCACCTACGGTCGTTGAGGGACCGCCGATCGTTTTTTCGGGGCTGACGGTGCCCGCATCGGGCAATCTGATGCTGATCTACGAAGCGAGAGTGAATCAGTTTGCGCCCCTCGGCGCGGATGACAGCATTGTAAATACCGCTG